>NZ_JBFRSN010000815.1:0-6153 GCF_041473595.1 Vibrio sp. 10N.222.46.A1 | reverse complement strand
TGACAGTCGTTAACCCCATATCAAAGGTACCGACTTCCATCCACTGAATGGTGCTGCTTTGAGTCGATATGTTTGCTTGCCTAAACCATTCCTCCCACGGGAAACAACCGCTATCAAACTGAATCAGCCAACATTTGAGGAGTTGTTCAGGTGATGTGAAGTTCAAAGAGTTTGCGAGTTCAGGGGAACAAAAAGGGTAAACCGGTTCGTTGATTAGCATCTCAAGAGTCAAGCCTTCTTCAACGCATAGATCTTCGCCTTGTCGAATAGCAACATCAATCTCGCCATGTTTTAAATTTGGGGTATCACACCCTGTTAGTATCTTAATTGGGATCTCTGGGTGCTTTACCGAGAACTTCCACAGCCTAGGTAGTAACCAACGAGAAGCAAAAGAAGGGGGACTTCTAACAACAAGCAGCCCTTGAATAGGTTCTGATTGGATCTTGTTTAACCCCAGCAGAACCTCTTGAAATCCATCAGAGACATGTCTAAAAAGTGTGTGCCCTTCATGCGTCAAAGTCATTGCACGCCCCTTACGAATAAAGAGCTTACATCCAAGCTGTTCTTCTAACTGTCGAATCTTCTGGCTGACGGCTGCTTGAGTGACGAACAGCTCTTCAGCCGCTTTGCTGTAATTGCTCAAGCGAGCCGCAACTTCAAAGTAACGGAGACCTGAAAGGTGACGCAGTCTATTGTCCATAATCTCAGCTTATAGTTCTTGTTAATAATGGTTGTTCGATTATCGAACAGGTTGTTTTCATAATAGCGATAGAACGATGGCGAGCACAAGAGAGAAATTATGGAGTTATTAATCAATTTGAAGAGTTTTTTCGGTTATAAAATCTTTAAAAACAAGGTAATGGGAGTCAAGATTGACGAGACTAAATCTAATAAGGTGTTATGTGTAGAACAGTTAAGTCATCGAGTAAAAGAGGATTTAGGATTAAGTAGCGAGAACAACAATGATTCAGACTACACCAAATATTTATAACCTTTTGTTATCTTAAAGGAGTCGCAAGGGTTCTTTGTGAGGAAGGTCTCTTTGGGGTAGCTCTATCTAACTATTCCATAATAAACACTGAGAGTATTTCTATTTTATTCGCTACTAAACTAAATGCTTAATTTGAACTTTTGTTGTCTTATATTTGAGACTGTGGTGGTGATTTATATAGAAACAACAGCAGTCTGATTTATATCCTTACTTTATCTAATGGATATAAAACAGACAGTTATTTGGGTGCTGAATAAATTGGGAGTTAGATTCTATTTTATATTGGACGTTATTTTCGTATTTAACCAACTGAAAATAATATATTTTAATTACTATCGATATTGATAGCGGTAGCAATCGTATTACCTTCAAATACCCCTCGCGTATAAAACTTGAACAACTCATTTATCAATTCTATATCTGTAATGTTGAGCTTTTCTGTATCTCCTAGGTTTTCTATTGGGCTATATATGGGGAATAGAAAGGCGAAAGGGTGGGGGCTGTATGAGATCTATTTCAAGAGGTTCAGAACGTAACCGCTATCGAAGCGGTCTAAAATCCAAAATAAAAGGCATCGCTATTATCGAGTTTACGATCGTGGTGAGCCTGTTTTTTGCGCTTTTTTTGACGGTTGTTGATCTTGGTATATATGGGTTTGTTAAATTGACCATGCAACATTCGGCAAGAGAGGGCGCAAGATATGCCATCACAGGTCGTTCTGATCTCGATCCCGATGCATCGAGTAATCGAGAAGCGGCAATCTTAGAAAAAATTTCCCAATCTTCGAGTGGTCTACTCGACAAAGTGATGGATGTTCAAAACATACGTGTTGAAGATGTCTATGGTAATGCCGTCGCTGGTTTTGGTGGCTCAGGGGACATTATTTCTATTCATCTTGATTGTGAGTGGCCATCTGTAAACCCTTATATGTATGTTTTGCTTGATGACGGGAAGTTTAAATTTACCGTTAGTGCGGCAATGAAAAACGAAGCTTTTTAAGGAGGAACAGGATGTTTCCTTTGAAGATCAAAAGAGCCGCAGAGAAAGGGTTTGCGGCAATCGAAATGACCTTAATAGCACCATTGTTCATGTTGCTTATTGTTGCTGCTGTCGATATCACGCACCTCATTCAAGCCAATCACATCATTATCAGTATCAGTCGAGAAGGTGGGAACATTATTTCTCGGAGTAATACTGATACCCCTCAAGAAGTGATGGACATCATAGCGACGACATCGGGAACATTGGACTTGACGCAAGACGGTGTCATTTACATTACCGAGGTGGTTGGTCAAGAAGGTGCTTCCCCCTACATTAAAAGTCAATATCGATGGAACCAACACGGATTAAGTAAAAATAGTGCTATTTGGTCGAGTTGCAGTAACTGGGCAAGTGATGGGGAGTGTTCTGATGTGGATTCAGATGATCCCCCGCTCATCAATAATCTCGCAGTTGCACTTGATGACGGGGAGATCGTTTACAGCGTAGAGGTATTCTATGACTACTCACCCATCTTTAGTCGAGTATTCGACGAGCAATATATTTTGAGTGACACAACATATATGTAGGGAGGTTAAAATGGATAAGGGAACCCCAATCAAATATCGTTACAGTCGGGGGTTAGTGGCTTTGATGTCAATCATCGCACTGCCTTTTATTTTGTTAGTTGTTGGACTTTCAGTGGATGCTGGACGCGCTTACATTGTTAAGTCTAAATTATTTGCGGCGGTTGATGCTGCGAGTATTGCAGCCGCAAGAGCGGTCGCTAATGGCGAAGATGCAGGGCGTGCTGCAGCTCAAAAATATTTTTCAGCTAATATCCCCGCCGACTTTTATTCAGCAACGCCGAGCTTAGGTGCGGTGAACTTCGCATATGATTCTTTTGGTAATATTTCCATAGATATTTCGGCTACAGCGCAAGTACCTACTATCTTTTTGCCCTTGATAGGGTTAGATACATTCAACCCAGGAGTTTCAGCACAATCTATCCGTCGCCCCGTAGATTTGGTGTTAGTGATTGATAACACTACTTCCTTGAGACTAGGGAGTATTGGCGACGTGACACAAGACGTGATTGATCGGTCTAAGTCGTTCATTGAAAATTTTCATGAGGGATTTGATCGAATTTCATTGGTTAAGTTTGCTTTTGGATCTGAAGTCCCTGTGGGGTTCAATGCGACCCGTGGACATAGCCGGAGTACCATAAAATCTGAAATTGATAGCTTTAACTTTGGTAGCACTTCAAATGCCCAATATACCAATGCATCAGAAGGGATGTATCGAGCTCTGAATGAACTCAGAACTGTGACTGATCCTGCCAACTTGAAAGTGATTGTATTCTTTACTGATGGAGCGCCAAATACTTTTGCTACGACGTTTGATTTTGAAGGTGGTGGAACTCACACAGGGGCTATAAGATCGAGCGACGGTAGTAGTGGCAGACCTAGAGGTCTTTGGAGACATGATACGATTGCTACCAGGTTACCGGGCGGTTACGAGGGAAGAGATATTGATGACTATATCAGCGAAATTCCTCAGTATTATACAACTCATGATGCTAGTGCCACCGAGTTCAACATTTTGAACCCGACTCATGCGGTGCGCCCAGTAGCGCAATATGCCCCTGATAGTCATTCAGCAAATGATCTGTATACCAGAGTTAATCGGGTTGCTCGTAATCTAGTTGAAGACATCGCGGAAAAGGCTAGAACGGAAGACATATATGTATTTACGTTGGGTTTAGGCTCATCACTAACATCGGCAACTGGACCTGATAGTGAGTTTGGTGAGGACTTATTGTTACGAATGGCAAACTCTAGCGCGCTTTTAGATGATCCGGACCTGAGTTCCGACTATGATCCTGCTCAGCTTGAAGGGGTGTATTGCCATGCCATCGATGAAGAGGCATTAGGCCCTTGTTTTGATGAGATGTTAGACGTAATTATCAGGTTAACCTTGTAATACTTGTCTGCGGGTTATTGCTTGCGTTAAGACTGTCAGTAAGAAGAACAGTCATTAGGAAGTAGAATTACATAAAAAGAGGGAGCTCTTAAGCTCCCTCTTAGTGCCAATTTCAGTTTAGTAGCACTCTTTATTCAGTGTTAGGTGCAAGTAATGGTTATTCTTCCCAAACCACCAATTTATCTTTCGGCCAGTTATGACCGATTTCATGGTATTTCTGCTCAAGGATATGTCGCTTTATCTTGAGAGTCGGGGTAAGTACACCGTTGTCGATGCTCCACGGTTCCTTAATCATCAGTACCCCTTTGATCTTCTCATGCGAGGCTAACAGTTCGTTCATTTTTTCAATGACACGTTTACTTGTTCTTTCATAACGAGCTCGATCAAAATTAGGGAAGTCATGCGGTACCACTAGTAGGATAGGACCAGGTAAGCCTAAGCCGATCAAACACATCATTTCTACGCGGCTGTATTCAAACAGTTTGTTTTCGATTGGCACTGGAGCCACAAACTTACCTTTCGCAGTTTTAAAGGTGTCTTTTTTACGTCCCCGGATCGTTAGGTAGCCCTCGCTGTCGATATCACCAATATCGCCAGTATGAAGCCATCCCTCAGAGTTAAAAGACTCTTGGGTGGCTATGTCATTTTTGTAATAGCCAGAGAACATACCTTTGCTTCGAACCAAAATTTCTTCATCTTCTGCAATTTTGAGTTCGATGCCCGGACCAGCATTACCCACAGTACCAATTTTGTCGGCTCTAAACGGGTGATTAATCGTGCTGTAGGCGAAAGACTCTGTCATTCCCCAAGCCTCGGTAATGTGTAGACCAACACTCTCATACCATGCGAGTAGAGCCGGTGATACCGGAGCTGAACCACATCCCAAAACGCGGGCTTGATCTAACCCTAGGCCATCAGCCAGTTTCTTCTTAATGATGTTGTTGATAAACGGAATCTTAAGTAATAAATTCAGTTTCTTCTGCGGAAGCTTATCTTGGATTCGTTGCTGGAACAGAGTCCATAAGCGAGGAACTGAAATAAATAGAGTAGGGCGATGCATTTTCACATCATCAATAAAGGTATCTAAAGACTCCGGGAAAGCAGTGACTATACCGCCCATTACCGATGAGCCAAAGATGTAAACGCGTTCTGTAATATGGGCAAGCGGTAGATAAGAGAACAAGCGATCGCCGGGTTGGATACCAATATGATCGATCAACCGTTGAACTGACCACGTAAAGGCGCCGTATGTGAGCATCGCGCCTTTTGGTAGCCCTGATGTACCCGAAGTATAAACAAGCGACATTACTTTATCATCGTGATGCTGAGGACGCTTGGTTGAGGGTTCATGGGTATCGATGAGTTGTTCGAAAGTATGTTGGCACTTCGCTGCGCTATCGTAGGGAAGTGAGATACTCACCAAGTTTGGATTATCATCCAGTACTTTTTGAGTGGCCTTAGGGTCGTCGAGTTTACCCGCAATCACAATTTTACTTTCACTGTGTTCAATACAGTACTGTATGGTATCGGCACCCGCTGTTGGAAAGATTGGGACGCTGACAAAATCTCCTAACATCATGGCAAGATCGCAGATAAACCACTCCGCACAGTTTTTCGATACGAGAGCGACTCGATCACCGGGTTGGGCTCCGAGTCCTTCTAATGCTGACGCCAGTTTCAGTGCTTTGTCGGCCACTTCTTTAAAAGTAAATTCGACAAATTGGCGATTAATAATTTGTTTTAAATAGACCTCATCGGGGCGTTCTTCTGCCCATTTTAAAATCATGTCATTGGGTGTAGAGAGAGCTGTTGCTTGTTCTTGGCTAAACTCGTTAGGCTGAATCATTGTCTAACTCCATGTTTTTCGCTAAGTTATTTTTGTTAAAATCATGTTAAATGTACCATGGTTTTTTCTTTTAGGGAGTAAAATTAGCGTTTATGTTCTTTGTTTTCCGTTATCTGTGCAGGCTCGCCTGTAACTTGCAGGCGTTACTCCAGTCCGTTTCTTAAAAATTCTCGAGAAATATGACACATCCTTGTATCCACATTGATAGGCAATGACAGCAATTTTTGATTCGGTATCTGCCTCGATTAACTTTTTGGCAAGTAGAATGCGTTTATCGCACACGAAGTCTCTAAAGCTTACTCCAAAGTGTAGATGAAACTTCTTAGAAAAATAGGTGGTTGAACAGTGACATTTC
>NZ_JBFRSN010000814.1:0-889 GCF_041473595.1 Vibrio sp. 10N.222.46.A1 | reverse complement strand
TAGCTGCGCTGGGCGAAGATAAGGCGAATAACCTTGTTGATCAAATCCTTCTGGGTACTGGCTCTAAAGGTTTGGATTCTCTTAAGTGGATGGATCCTCGTCAGGTGGCAAGCATCATTATCAACGAGCACCCACAGATTCAAACGATCGTACTGTCTTACTTGGAATCGGATCAGTCTGCTGAGATCTTGTCTCAATTCCCTGAGCGTGTTCGTCTTGATTTGATGATGCGTATTGCTAACCTTGAAGAAGTTCAACCTTCAGCTCTCGCTGAATTGAATGAAATCATGGAGAAACAGTTTGCGGGTCAAGCGGGTGCTCAAGCTGCCAAAATTGGTGGCCTGAAAGCCGCTGCTGAGATCATGAACTACATGGACAATAATGTAGAAGGCATCTTGATGGGGCAAATTCGAGATCAAGACGAAGACATGGCAACACAGATCCAAGATCTTATGTTTGTCTTTGAAAACCTTATTGAAGTTGATGACCAAGGTGTTCAGCGATTGCTGCGTGATGTCCCACAAGACGTTCTACAGAAAGCGCTTAAAGGTGCTGATGAAAGCCTACGTGAGAAGATCTTCAAGAACATGTCTACGCGTGCAGCTGATATGATGAGAGACGATATTGAGGCGATGCCGCCAGTTAAAGTCTCTGATGTAGAAGCGGCTCAGAAAGAGATCTTGGGTATTGCGAGGAAGATGGCAGACAGTGGCGAGATTATGCTGTCTGGTGGCGCCGACGAGTTCCTTTAATACAGAAACCTCAAGAGCCCCACATTGTTGGGGCTTTTCTTTATCCAACTTCAAACCACAGATTAACTACCGTGTAATTGCTTGAATCTACAACGCAGTTGGACGAACTCATAGATAGGTACTGATATGTCAGGTGA
>NZ_JBFRSN010000813.1:0-3278 GCF_041473595.1 Vibrio sp. 10N.222.46.A1 | reverse complement strand
GAAGAAGAGCCTGAAACCTACTTTTACCCTAAAGACCCAGAATTCAGAAAGAACTACGGGCCTCGCGGCGTTATCAAAGCAACCTCTGATGGCAAAATCGAAGATACGGGTCCACTGACTCGTGCTCGTATGGAAAACATCGATGAGGACTTTACCGAAGCGGCTATCACGTTCATGGAGAAATCTGTAAAAGAAGATAAGCCTTTCTTTATCTGGTACAACTCGACTCGCATGCACGTTTGGACTCGTCTGAACGAACATTACAGCGGCATTTCTGGTCAAGGTATCTACGCTGATGGTATGGCTCAATTAGACGACAACGTCGGCGCGTTGCTTGATACTCTTGAACGCTTAGAAGTTGCAGACAACACGATTGTTATCCTTTCTACCGATAACGGTGCAGAAAAGTTTACATGGCCTGACGGCGGTACATCTCCTTTCCACGGTGAGAAAGGCACAACTTACGAAGGCGGCATGCGTGTTCCACAAATCGTGAAATGGCCTGGTGTAATCGAACCTGGCTCTGCGGTTAATGCGCTAATGTCTCAAGAAGACTGGTTACCGACACTAGCTGCCGCTGCCGGCAATGACTCTATCGTTGAAGACCTTAAAGAAGGTGTTTCTCTAAATAATAAAGATTGGCGTGTTCACCTAGATGGCTCGAACTTTATGCCATATTTTGAAGGAGAGGCTGAAAAGTCACCCCGTGAAACTATCTTCTACTTCTCTGCAAACGGTGACTTCAATGCGCTTCGTTGGAACGATTGGAAAGCAAGCTTCGCGATGATGGAAGGCACGATGCAATCAGCTATCCGTCAAGCTCCTGCTTGGGCTTCAATTACAAACCTACGTATGGACCCGTTTGAAACCGCAGCGAAAGAATCTGGCATGTACACTCGTTGGATGGTAGACAACATGTGGTTATTCGTACCAATGTCTCAAGAAGTGATTAAGTTTATGGGCTCTCTAAACGATTACCCAATGCAACAAGGCCAAGGCTTCAGTGCCGCAGACATCAATTACAACACGCTAAAAATGCAAAAGCTAATTCAGCAGATGCAAGCACAAAACGCGAAATAGCGGAGCAAGGGTTAAACAGCGAAGCAACAGCTAGATAACCCGGCTACCGACCATTAAAGATAACTGACTAATTAAAGCCCCACTGGGGCTTTTTTTGTGAGGCATCAACAATCTTTTTTCTAAACCATGAATGCGCCATATCTGCATTACGACTCTTGTGCCACACCAGATATTCAGTACCAAGATCCGATTCAAACGGTAAAGGCGACAGCTTAAAATCATCCAGCAAGCCATACCTTTCAAGTATCGATTTCTGACTAATACAAAGCCAATCCGTTCCTCTTACCATATCAAGCATTTCAAATGGGCCAGGCGCCTTTCGTGCAACCTTTCTACTCTTCGCATACTTACTGGTTTTGGTTAACGGCGATTCTTTGGTATCCCACATACTATGAAGAACATGCTTCTCTTCAAGGTATTCTTCCAACGTAATCTCGTTCCCTAATCTAGGGTGGTTTTTATCATAAGCAACCACCATAGGTTCGTTAGAGAGCTGAATACATTCCATTGCCGGATCGTTGATAGGCGTATGGACTATACACAAATCATATCGGTGTTGGCGAAGGTCTAGAATGATGTCTGCAGTATAGTAAGGGTCAATATGAAGACCTATATCTGGCGTTTCCGCATAGAGGATATCGGATACACGCTTCATCAATGAATAAGTTGCACCACTAATGCAAGCGACGTTAAACGACCTTTCAATTTTTGTTGGGTCGAACTTTCGCTTACTCGGGAAAGTCGATTCAAAGGCATCGTAGGCCTGTTTTATCTGAGGGTAGATGTCATAACAAAAACTGCTCGGTCTATAGCCTTCCTTTGTTTTCACAAACAACGGGTCATCATAGGTTTCTTTTAGTCGGTTAAGCGCCTTACTAATTGCGGGCTGAGTAACGCCAAAACGTTTCGCGGTATTCGAGATAGAGAGCTCTTCCATCATGACAACAAAATACGGGATCAGACTAAAATCAGTGTTTTTCATGTTCTATTTACCAAACTCGCGTACTAAATTAACTTTCATATCATTGAATTATACCGTATCAACCAAGCACTTCATTAGCGACCCTTTTATTTTGGGAAGTCACCTACGAATTAGCATGCTAGAAAGCGATGATTAACAGAACACAAAAAGCCGACACTTGGCAGGCTCAGGTAACTCTAAGTCAGTGATGGCGTTTATTTGCTTTGTAGCAGAGTAATCTCATCATTCACCCAGCCTAATAACTGCTTGGTCGCTTTAGACAAGACTTGATTCTGCCTCACGATATAGCCTAGGCTGGTGCTAGAGAAATTGGTCAATGGCGTAACCTTTGAATTCAAATGCTGCTTAGTGGATATCGCAAACTCAGGAATGATGGCCACTCCAAACCCAGCTTCTGCCCAGTCGATTTGAGCATCGACACTCCCTACTTCCATGACTCTATGATTGGGTAGATTAAGGCTTGGTAAACCTTCATCAATGAAGTCACGGGTTCTCGTATCGTGGCCAAGTAGAATCAAGGTGAGTTCTGTCTCTATATCGCCATCTTTAACCTCGTTTCCTGTCTTGCTATCAGAGTATTGCATGTCGAAGCCATCGCCTAACGCACACCATGAAAGCTCTTGAAGCTTAGTAAAATAGAGCGACTCGTTGTGTTGCTCTTTCGCAATCACAAAACCAAGATCCGCCTGAGCGTTCTTAACTAAACTCGATGCTTGAGATGACGTAGTGTTCAGTAGCGTTAGGTCGATACCCGGATACTGCGCTTTGAACTTCTGGAACGGGCGAATTAGCAAGAATCGAGAGATGATGTCGCTCACGGCAATAGTTAACGTGCCTATTTTAAGGTCGTTAATGGCGTTGAGATCGGCCTGACAAATCTGCAGTTCGAGTAATGTTCTTTGACTTGTCTCTAGTAACCTTTCACCTGCTTGAGTCAGTTGAAACGGACTTCGCTCTATCAACTTGATGCGTGTTTGTTGTTCCAGTTGTTTTAGGTGCAAACTCACATTAGGTTGTGTCATATGCAGTGCGTTGGCTGCTTTTCCGAAATGCTTATATTCCGCTAGCGTCACAAACGTCTTCAACAAATTAATATCGAGCATCATATCCCTCCCAGGTTTTTTACATGATATATGAAATCCTTATCAAGATAATAAAGATAATTAATTTCTCTTATCCACTTTGTAGGCCTAACATGATTTCTCAATCAGTCAGG
>NZ_JBFRSN010000812.1:1064-2732 GCF_041473595.1 Vibrio sp. 10N.222.46.A1 | reverse complement strand
TCGTTGGTTCTTGAACCATGGTGTTGATGAACTGGTTATAAACGAGATACAAGCTGTCGATTTTTTCGTCGTCGTAATGCCCTAGCATCGCGTTAACCGTACCTAAAATGTCTTCTAATTTAGGCGCGTCACCAAGGCCTGACGTTTGCGCGATAACATTGCCGCTGCGTTGGAAGAACGAGATAGCCTTAGATCCCACTAAGGTTGTTTCTACCTCGACTCCCTTGGTGCGCCATTGCTCCATTTCTTCTAACACTTTCTTGAACAAGTTCGAGTTCAAGCCACCACATAAGCCCCGGTCGGACGAAATAATGATGTAAGCAACGCGTTTTGGTTCACGCTGTTGAAGGTAGGGATGCTGGTATTCGAGCGACCCTGATGCGACATGAGAGATAACTTTGCGCATGTTCTCTGCATATGGACGTGTTAGCGTCATATTGTCTTGAACCTTACGCATCTTACTTGCCGCAACCATCTCCATTGCACTGGTGATTTTCTGAGTGTTACTAACACTGCCTATCTTGGTGCGAATTTCTTTAGTATTTGCCATTATCTGCTCCTAATTTGTTTTGATTTCCAGCCAACAAACCGGAGCGTTTACCAAGCTTTCAACGCTACAAAGTCACCGAGAAGCTTTGCAAGAGCGCCATCAATTTCATCGTTGTAGTCACCATTAGCGTTGATGGTGTCGAACAACTCTGGGTTTTGACCTTTCGCGTAAGCAATCAATTCTTCTTCAAAACGTGCAATTTTGTTCAACTCTACGTCAGCCAAATAGCCTTTTTCTGCTGCGTAGATAACCGTTGCTTGCTCAGCGACAGACATCGGAGAGTATTGCTTTTGCTTCATCAATTCGGTTACACGCTCACCATGGTCAAGCTGCTTACGCGTCATGTCATCTAAGTCAGAAGAGAACTGAGCAAATGCGGCTAATTCGCGGTATTGAGCTAATGATGTACGGATACCACCAGACAGTTTCTTGATGATCTTGCACTGCGCCGCGCCACCCACACGAGATACCGAGATACCAGGGTCAACAGCAGGACGTAGGCCTGAGTTGAACAGTTGGGTTTGTAGGAAAACCTGACCATCAGTAATTGAGATTACGTTGGTTGGTACAAACGCAGATACGTCACCCGCTTGAGTTTCAATGATAGGAAGCGCTGTCAGTGAGCCTGTTTGGCCTTTCACTTCACTGTTCGTGAACTTCTCTACGTATTCCGCATTCACTCTTGCAGCACGTTCTAGTAGACGAGAGTGGAGGTAGAATACGTCGCCAGGGAAGGCTTCACGACCCGGTGGGCGTTTCAGTAGCAATGAGATTTGACGGTAAGCGACGGCTTGTTTTGATAGGTCATCATAGATGATCAGTGCATCTTCACCACGGTCACGGAAGTATTCGCCCATGGTGCAACCCGCATAAGGTGCTAGGTATTGAAGCGCGGCTGATTCTGATGCTGATGCTACAACAACGATGGTATTTTTAAGCGCATCGTGGTCTTCGAGTTTACGAACAACGTTTGCGATAGTAGAGGCTTTCTGGCCGATAGCCACGTACACACATTTGATACCAGAATCTTTCTGATTGATGATCGCATCGATAGCTAACGCTGTTTTACCCGTCTGACGGTCACCGATGATAAGTTCACGTTGACCACGACCGATAGG
>NZ_JBFRSN010000812.1:0-314 GCF_041473595.1 Vibrio sp. 10N.222.46.A1 | reverse complement strand
TTGACCACGACCGATAGGCACCATGGTATCAACGGCTTTATAACCAGTTTGAATTGGCTGATCGACGGACTTACGCTCGATTACGCCGGGAGCAATTACTTCTACAGGGTCTAGTCGGTCACAACTCACTGGGCCTTTGCCATCGATTGGCTCACCTAGTGTGTTCACTACACGGCCAAGAAGTCCGTTACCTACTGGTACTTCCAAGATACGACCTGTCCCTTTGACTTTCATACCTTCAGAGAGGTCAGTGTAGGGACCCATAACCACGGCACCGACTGAGTGCGTGTCAAGGTTAAGAGCAAGAGCGTATT
>NZ_JBFRSN010000811.1:1185-2193 GCF_041473595.1 Vibrio sp. 10N.222.46.A1 | reverse complement strand
CTATTAGATGTTTTTTCATAACCTTCCCTAGTTATTTGATGAATGACTACTATTATACTAGTTGAGTAATTGTAGTTTGCTAGGATAACAATAATGGTAATTTTTGTATGGTGAATAAAGGAAAACGCTATATTGGACTCTCCCGACAGTTGATCGGGGTAATCATCGCAATCAGTACCTTATTCACAGTCATAGTGACAGGTCTAGGTTTGTATGTGGAGTACCAAAATCGAGTTTCTTTTATCAGTTCTCAGATCGAACAAGTTAAGGATGGTTATCTTTCTGGCTTAACCGCCAGTTTGTGGGTTGAAGACCGAGAGCAACTGTTTGTGCAAGCTGAAGGTATCTCCCGCTTACCCTCGGTCAGTTATCTGTTAATAGAAAGCCCCGATGAAAAAATTTTAGAATTAGGTCAACAGACGTCCGGTCAGTCTTATTCTCAATCTTGGGATATGGTGCATCAGATGGGAGGCTCAGAGTTCCAACTGGCGACGCTCACGGTGCAGTCTGATCTAAGTATGATTCTCAACGACTTTGAAGACCGGGTGTTATTATTGCTCGCCTTCGAAGCAGTTAAAATCTTCTTATTGTCTCTGGTATGTTTAACCATCGTCTACCGCCTTGTAGTTAAGCGCTTAATGACCATGTCTTCTCAGATCAACCATCAACAGGTTGAAGACAACAAACCGCGATTTCTAACACCCACTAACTCTACATACAGTGATGAGATCTCTACACTAGAGAGTAGCTACAATCAGTCGATTGAACGTATTCGTCAACAATACCAAGAATTGGAAAAAGCCAAAGATACTGCAGAGGTAGCGAACCGCAACAAGAGTGAATTTCTTGCCAACATGAGCCACGAAATCCGCACTCCA
This sequence comes from Vibrio sp. 10N.222.46.A1, assembly GCF_041473595.1. Taxonomy (NCBI): domain Bacteria; kingdom Pseudomonadati; phylum Pseudomonadota; class Gammaproteobacteria; order Vibrionales; family Vibrionaceae; genus Vibrio; species Vibrio sp. 10N.222.46.A1. The sequence goes on along the minus strand of NZ_JBFRSN010000811.1, from coordinate 1,315 downwards.
ATGAACGGGATTATCGGGCTTTCATCACTGCTTTCTGAAATGGATATGCCGAAAGAGCAAAAAGAGTATGTCGACATGCTCAACACCTCTTCGCTTACTCTACTCGATTTAATCAATGACATTCTCGACT
>NZ_JBFRSN010000811.1:0-396 GCF_041473595.1 Vibrio sp. 10N.222.46.A1 | reverse complement strand
AATGATGGGTATTGCTGCCGACGTAGAGTCGACCTTCAGAGTTAAAGCCGAGCAAAAAGGGCTCAAATTCCAACTGGCGATTGATCCTAAGATCCCAACCATGGTGATTGGCGATGGTACTCAGTTAAGACAAGTACTGAATAACCTAGTTGGCAATGCCATCAAATTTACCGAACATGGTCATGTCATGCTCTCACTTCGTTTAGAAGAAGTCATAGAGCCGGAACAAAAGCTCAGAGTGAAATTTGAGGTGACCGATAGTGGTATTGGTATCGCAGAAGACAAGCAACAATCGGTATTCGATAAGTTTCAACAAGCCGACGGTAGCACCACCCGCATCTACGGAGGCACGGGGCTTGGTCTTACGATATGCGATAAGATCGTGACCTTAATGGG
>NZ_JBFRSN010000810.1:0-561 GCF_041473595.1 Vibrio sp. 10N.222.46.A1 | reverse complement strand
GCCCAGTGGTACGCCGGTTACCAATGCAACTGTTAAACCCGTAAACATGATCGCAATGGCACTGGCTGCTTTATCTTTTGAAACCAAACCTGTCGCGATGGTCGATCCAATCGAGAAGAACACACCATGGGCGAGGCCGGTCAAAATTCGTGCGGCGATCAGCGTGTTATAGCCCGGAGCTTGCCACGCCAATAAGTTACCAATGACAAACAATGCCATCACGGTCAGCAACACCGCCTTACGATTCCATTTGCCGGTTAATGCCGTTAATACTGGTGCGCCAATAGCAACGCCAAGCGCGTATAAACTGACTAATAGGCCTGCCGATGGCAGAGATACATTCAAGTCGCTCGCCATGGTAGGAATCAAGCCTACGATGACAAATTCTGTGGTTCCGATGGCAAAGGCGCTGAGCGTCAATGCAAGTAATGCTAGTGGCATAATCATCTCTCTTACTGTTCTTTGTTAAATACCGAGCGCGATAAAATGGGGCAGCTTTTGGCTGCAATAGGAGCGCTTCGTTTGATGGCGAGGATTATCTAGCAAAATATATTTGTGAAA
>NZ_JBFRSN010000809.1:0-2688 GCF_041473595.1 Vibrio sp. 10N.222.46.A1 | reverse complement strand
GACATCATCTACCTTGATGGCAAAGAAAACCCGTACCAATGTTCTCTATCGCAAGATTGTAAATTGGGTTCTGCGCTTATTATTCCACTGCGCGCGGGTAATGAAGTGGTCGGAACCATCAAACTGTATGAGCCAAAGCTGAAACTATTCTCGACCATCAACATGTCGATGGGTGAAGGTATCGCTCAGCTATTGTCGAGCCAGATATTGTTTAGTAATTATCAGCAACAGCAAACGCTGCTCACCCAAGCGGAAATCAAACTGCTGCATGCACAGGTGAATCCTCACTTCCTGTTTAATGCACTCAACACCATCAGTGCAGTTACACGCCGTGACCCTGATAAAGCACGAGAACTAATTCAGCATCTCTCTCACTTCTTTAGAAGTAATCTGAAGCAGAACATCAATACAGTGAAACTCAAAGACGAACTGGCGCACGTCAATGCGTACCTAACTATTGAAAAAGCACGTTTTACTGACCGATTAGAAGTCGAATGGGATATCGCCTCACAACTATACGAGTCGCAACTGCCGAGCTTTACCCTGCAACCGCTGGTAGAAAACGCCATCAAACATGGGATATCTAATATGTTGGAAGGCGGTAAAGTGAAGATCTATAGCGAGGCTTTCGAGGGTGGATTCAAGTTAATCGTTGAAGACAATGCTGGTAATTATCAGAAGCCATCCCAAGATCACGTTGGATTAGGCATGGAGATTGTTGATAAACGACTCACTAATTTCTTTGGACAAGATTCAGCACTAAAAATAGAATCTCAACCACAGCAATTTACTCGAATGAGCTTTATCATACCTATACTGAAATAAAGGCATTTTCGGAGACGAATCACTCCGAGTTGAAACATTTAGAAGCCGACATTTAAAAGAAAAGCGTGAAACAAGCAGGGATAGAACCAAAATGAAGATTGTAGGATGTTAAAGGCATTAGTTGTCGATGATGAGCTTTTTGCTCGCGAAGAGCTGATTGAACTACTGACTGAAACCGGACAAGTAGAAATCATTGGCCAAGCGAGTAACGCGATCGAAGGACTGAAACAGATCAATCTGCTCAAGCCTGATGTGGTGTATTTGGATATCCAAATGCCGCAGGTTACCGGAATTGAACTGTTAAGCATGCTTGATCCAGACACCATGCCCTACGTGGTATTCGTCACCGCCTACGACCAATATGCGATTCAAGCATTTGAAGACAATGCCTTTGATTACCTACTCAAGCCGGTTGAACCTTGTCGATTAAACAAGAGTGTTTGTCGTCTGAATAAGGTCATCAAGCTGAACCAGAAAGCGCCAGAACAAGATATATCTGCGATTGCTCCCTGCCACTTAGAGCAGATCCCGTGTATCGGCCACAACCGCATTGTGATCATGGCGAGCCAAACGGTCGAGTGCGCTTATTCAGATATCAGTGGTGTCCACGTACGCAGCTCATCACAAACGGCAACCTCGCAGTTGACGCTAAAGATCTTGGAAGAAAAGACCGATTTGATCCGCTGTCATCGACAGTATTTGATCAATATAAAATCGATCCAAGAGATCAAACTGTTAGAGAATGGATTAGCGGAGATCATCACACTGACCGGCTTTGAAGTACCTGTCAGTCGTCGTTACTTAAAGGCTTTAAAGGAGCAACTCGGTCTCCAGTAACCCCATAAGTTTCGACTTTTTTCCAAAATACGATCAAAAAAGCCAACACATCAACGTTGGCTTCCTGTTGTTTACAAATCAATAGTGTTTGCAAATCGATACTGTTTGCGAATCGATAAAGTTACGAATCGATCTTGTCACCAATCCATAGAGACTAGTCGACTTGCTTAATCTGCAGCTCTTTTGGTACTTCGAAGAACATGTTCTCTTCACGACCTTGAATCTCTTCAACCTCGGTAGCACCCAACTCACGAATACGATCTAAGATTTGGTTTACTAGCTCTTCAGGCGCTGAAGCACCCGCTGTCACACCAATTTTCTTTTTCCCTTCAACCCATTCAGTTTGAATGTCTTCAGGACAGTCGGTTAGATAACCAGGCGTGCCTAGCTTCTCAGCTAGCTCTTTTAAACGAGTAGAGTTCGATGAGTTCTTAGAGCCAACAACTATCACGACATCGACATCACCAGCCATCTCACGAATTGCGTCTTGACGGTTTTGTGTTGCGTAGCAAATATCATCTTTACGTGGTCCTTGGATCTCAGGGAATACGCGACGTAACTCTTCAATCACGTCTGCAGTTTCATCAACTGACAGCGTGGTTTGACTAACATAATGTAAGTTACTTGGATCGTTCACGACTAAGTTCTGTACATCTTCTGGTCTTTCAACCAAATACATACCACCAGCTTGGCTAGCGTATTGACCCATAGTGCCTTCCACTTCAGGGTGACCCGCGTGACCAATCAATACTACTTCCATATGTTTGCGGCTCGCTCGAGCAACCTCCATATGAACTTTAGTCACCAAAGGACACGTCGCATCAAATACCGTTAACTCGCGTTCTTTCGCTTCTTTGCGAACCGCTTGAGAAACACCGTGAGCCGAGAAGATCACGATGTTATCGTCTGGTACTTCACTTAACTCTTCGACAAAAATAGCACCACGTTGCTTGAGCCCTTCAACAACAAAGCGGTTATGCACCACTTCATGGCGAACATAAATCGGTGGCTGATACAGTTCAAGAG
>NZ_JBFRSN010000808.1:0-2826 GCF_041473595.1 Vibrio sp. 10N.222.46.A1 | reverse complement strand
GTTGAGCAAAGAAACGAACGATTCGGTTGATCTTCGAAAGACCAATGATCTTACCTTGAGGAATGTAAGCGACTGCGGTTTTACCATCAATGGTGACTAAGTGATGCTCACATGTGCTGGTGACGGTAATGTCTTTTACACGAACCATTTCACGAACACCCATCTTGTTTTCGATCACGGTGATTTTAGGGAAATTGGCGTAATCCAAACCAGAGAAAATCTCATCCACATACATTTTTGCAATGCGTTGTGGTGTTTCTTCCAGACTGTCATCTGCAAGATCAAGTTCAAGGAGAGTTAGAATCTCACGCATATGGTGTTCGATTCGTTCCTTTTTCTCTTCTCGGCTAACCTGGTTAGGACGCATTGGTGTCTCTAATCCGCGGCTTGCTAGCGCATCTTTAACCAACTTCGCTGATTCGCTAAGACCTGACATTGAACTTCCTCTTTTAATACCCCTTCTGGATGGCAAACAAGGATACTCGGAATTTTGATTAAATACACCCATATTTTAAGGGAGGTCATTATTTACGGGGCTTAAACTATGCTAAAGTGGCTGCAATTTCGTTGGCGAACAACCGTGATTTGATAATTATTGAGTCACCATTGCCAACCACTAAATCAAAATAATAACGACCAAAGGATTTCAATCATGGGCTGTTGCGACGCTCCGGGCTTAATGCCAATTGAAGAAGCACTAGATAAGCTGCTATCACCAATCAAACCAATCCAAACGACTTTATCTCTACCTCTTGCTGAAGCATTAGGTTATGTCCTTGCTGAAGATATTCTTTCCCCTATTTTCGTACCTCCTTTTGATAACTCAGCAATGGATGGCTATGCACTGCGCTTAGCAGACCTAGAGAACGGTAAAGTACTACCATTAGCAGGCAAATCTTTTGCAGGCCAACCGTTCGAAGGTGAATGGCCAAGCAACACCTGTATTCGCATTATGACTGGCGCAAAGATCCCTGAGGGTTGTGACGCCGTAATCATGCAAGAAAATACGGCCGAAACTGAGGCTGGTATTGAGATTCAACAAGACGACATCAAGCTAAACAATAACATTCGCCCTACTGGTGATGACATCAAACAAGGTGATATCGTTCTTAGCCGCGGTGAACGTTTAACACCTCGTGACATTCCAATGATTGCTTCGCTGGGTGTGAGCCACGTGACAGTGTTACAGAAGCCTAAAGTCGCGTTCTTTTCTACCGGCGATGAGCTAAAGCCACTAGGTCAACCGCTTGAAGACGGTCAGATCTACGACAGCAACCGCTACGGCATTAAGCCACTAATTGAAGCGTTTGGTTGTGAAGCTATAGACCTAGGCATCACCCCAGATTGCACTGCAACGCTTAAAGAGACGTTCGAGAAAGCACAGCAAATAGCAGACGTGGTTGTGACTTCTGGCGGCGTAAGCGTTGGCGAAGCTGATTACACGAAAGACATTCTTGAAGAACTGGGGCAAATCGGTTTTTGGAAGCTAGCTATCAAACCCGGTAAACCGTTCGCATTTGGTGAGTTGGATAACGCGTGGTTCTGCGGCCTACCGGGTAACCCAGTATCGGCGATGATGACCATGTATGTTTTGGTTCAACCTATGCTTGCTAAATTGGCTGGTCACACAGCGTGGACAGCTCCGGAATCTATTCCTGCTATCACCAAGTCTGCATTCAAAAAAGGCCCAGGCCGTACTGATTACCAGCGTGGCATTTACTCGATTGAAAACGGTCAATTTGTGGTAGAAACAACGGGTAACCAAAGCTCTGGCGCTTTCCGCTCAATGAGTTTAGCAAACTGCTTTGTGGTACTAGAGCGCGAACGCGGCCGTGTTGAAGTCGGTGAAACGGTTCAGATCCAACTGTTTAACTCGACGCTTTACTAACGAGGCTTACTGATGGAAATACTGTCTGACGTAGAGATGCTTCGCTACAACCGTCAAATCATTCTTAAGCAGTTTGATTTTGAAGGCCAAGAAGCACTAAAGCAGAGCTCAATCTTAGTATTAGGGGCTGGAGGCTTAGGTTGTGCCTCCGCTCAATACCTTGCGACTGCGGGCATTGGTAAGCTAACACTGATCGATGATGATATTGTCGAGCTTTCTAACTTGCAACGACAAGTCCTTCACACCGATGCTGACATTGGTAAGAAGAAAGTCAATTCTGCCGCTGAGTCGCTGCAGGTATTGAACCCTCATCTGACAATTGAAACTGTCGACCACAGGCTTGATGACCAAGCTCTTGGCAAGTTGATTGAAACTCACTCGCTTGTTCTCGACGCAAGTGACAACGTAGAAACACGTAATCAGTTGAACCGCTTGTGCTACGCATCGAAAACACCATTAGTTTCTGGTGCTGCTATTCGTATGGAAGGCCAGATCAGCGTATTCACTTATCAAGATACTGACGCACCGTGTTATCAGTGCTTGAGTGCTCTATTCGGCAACGCTGCACTAAGCTGTGTTGAAGCCGGTGTGATGGCACCGGTAGTTGGCATGGTGGGCGCAGCTCAGGCTTTGGAAGCTATCAAAGTTATTGCTAAGTTTGGACAACCAAAGCAAGGCAAACTTTTAATTCTCGATGCCATGTCTCACAGCTGGCGTGAAATGAATTTAATGAAGATGCCTAATTGCTCGGTGTGCGGATAGACTAAGCATATCCCCCCTCTAATCGACAGCCTAAGCCTTGACTAAAAGTCAGGGCTTTTTTAGGTCTCAACATCAGCTTCTCAAATCGATTTATCAATTTGAAATGATCTATAAAATATTAGTTTCATTTGAATTCTCATTTTGAGAATATATTGCACATCTCAGCAGTTTAGAAT
>NZ_JBFRSN010000807.1:0-1353 GCF_041473595.1 Vibrio sp. 10N.222.46.A1 | reverse complement strand
GCCACGAACTTAGCGTTGGCTTTCTGAACCACTATCGTGATGGCTAAGAGCTGAATGCAACAGAGCATTATGTCGCTTATGGTGTGACGTTATAAAGTTCGATTGTTACTGCAATATGACACTCTGGATATCGCAGGCGTTTTGTTTGTTTTGGTCATTTATCGTGATGCAATAAAAAAGAGCAATGCTAAATGGCATTGCTCTTTTTCTTTTATTTGGAAGACTCAGCGTCGTTCACTGCGGATTCAGTTTCACTGATTGTTGATTCAGCATCTGATACCTCTAGAGGTGGGATAACTACCAAACCTTCAAGGCTCGCTTCTTCCTCTTTATTACGCTTATTTACATGGCCAATAATGCTCTGATAATAACGGCGAATGTTCTCAACGTAATTCCTTGCTTCATCACCACGCGCATACCCGTAACGAGTTTTGCTGTAGTACTTCTTCTGTCTTAGCAGAGGAAGCCTGTCTTTCACATCACCCCAAGCATCAGGATCACCGCCTTGTGCTTTGGTTAAGCGACGAGCATCCATCATGTGCCCGTAACCTACGTTATATGAGGCAAGCGCAAACCAGATCTTCTCGTGTTGGGTGATTGAATCTGGTACTCGATTCACGATACGACGCAGGTATTCAACACCGCCTTGTACCGACTGTTTCGGATCGAGACGATTGGTTACACCAACGCTCTTCGCAGTAGGCAGTGTCAGCATCATCATGCCTCGAACACCTGTTGGAGAGCGTGCGACAGGATTCCAGTGTGACTCTTGGTATGCTAAAGCGGCAATCAAGCGCCAGTCAAATTCTTGAGAATATTTCTGAAATAGTGGCGACCATTTTGGCAGCTTGCTATCCAATGCACGGATAAATGCACGAGTATCAACGTAATCAAAAGTGCCGATATGGCCGATGTATTTTTCTTCCAGTGAAGCCAGTTCACCAGACTGTTTTAGATTACCAAAGAACTCAATCAGTAATGCATAAAGGCTTTCATCTTCAGACTTCTGTAAATACCAAGAGATAGGTTGATCTTCTGTCAGTTCAAAAGCTAAGGCTACGTCTGGGTATAAACGTTGTGAGAGTGACAGCTCAATCGAGTCCGCAACAGTAAACAAGCGTTCACCAGTCGACACTTCTTTTAGCAGGTCATTGATGTCAGCATTACCTATTGCATCGTAGATAAAGTCATCGTGCTTGTTCTGGATCTGTTTTAGCGTTGGCTCAAAATGTGAGTCCTTCACTACCACCAAAGATGGCGTCAATGTTTCGGTAGATGCCGTTTCTTCTGATTCAGTTTGTGCTTTTACGAAATCAGCTTGACGCTTATTCTCGAACTTGATCAGTTGTTGAA
>NZ_JBFRSN010000806.1:0-2206 GCF_041473595.1 Vibrio sp. 10N.222.46.A1 | reverse complement strand
TCGTAGCGCACCTTCTGAAGAGGTGATCAACTTTCTCAAGACGCTAGACATTGAAGCGTCTGAGAGTGCGCTTCAATGTCTAGCGTCTTGAGAAAGTTGATCACCTCTTCAGAAGGTGCGCTACGAAACAATGCAGAAAGAACCAGATAGATTTCAGTTCTTAGTGTCTGTTCTTGCTTTAATTCTTTTACGAGCTCAGGCTCTTGTGCCTGATCCAAATTAGTATCCAAGGCCAACTCCTAGTATTTCAATTGTTTCAATGGGTCTTGAGCCATTGAATCGAACATGTCCACCACACGACAGTCTTCACACATCGCAATACGATTAATCGCAGTTTCATCTGAAAAATGAGAGTGACCGCGTAACTTGTTCTGTAACATGTCAATCATAGACTGTGGAGCGAATGGCTTATGGCAACGTAAACATTCCGCTGCTTTCTCTTCATGAATCACAACAGCCTTCTGACGTTCTTCTTTCACCCAATTCATACGAGGAGTCAGAGTAAGAACATTCTCAGGACATGCCTTTTCACACAGACCACATTGAATACAGTCTTGCTCTACAAACTTAAGTGATGGAGAGGCACCATCGGTATGCAGCGCACGTGTTGGACACACAGCCACACAGCTCATACACAAAGTACAATCTTTGCTTTCACAAGAAACCGTGCCGTATGGCGCATTCGAAGGGAGCTCTACAATGTTTTCAACAGGAATACGAGATGAAGACATCGCATCAAGTGCTGTGAATAGGCGTTGACGTTTATTGCCTTGAAGATCGCCAAGTGCAAGATCGAACGAATCAACACACAGTGTTGGAGGCCCTTCACGTAGAGATTCTAAATACAGGATATCGATGGTTTCTTTTGGAACACCGATTTGGTCTAGTAACTCTTGAGCGATCCCTACTTCGTTATTTAGGACACGAATGATGGTTTCTGGCATAAAGCGAGAAGCAGCAAACAGAACCTGAGTTGCGCCATTCACTAACGCTGCAAACCAAGTATCAATACCAATAGAAGGCAATTCTTCAACAACGATTGGAATCACGTTATCTGGTAGCGCTTTAAGAGCCATCACGTTGTAAGTTTCATGACGTGAGCTACAGATAAGTACGATTGGATCCAGACCGCCCGCATGTTCATAATTGGCTAGCGTACGTTCAATGAACTTTTGCGTATCGTCAGGATTTGGAAGCGCATAGGTAATCGCTTCTGTAGGACAGCTTGTTGCACAAGTCCCAACGCCCTGACATAGGTAAGGGTTAATCTCGATCTTGTGACCTGTCTTATCTGAGCCTTCACTTGATAGTGCGCCAGCAGGACAAGCATCAACACAACGCTCACAGCCTTTTACGCCACGAGAACTGTGTGCACAAAGGTCAGTGTCTAGACGGAAAAACTTAGGCTTATCAAAAGTACCCATTAGCGTTGGAATCTCTTCCAGTGCTTCCGCCAGTTTTGGATAGCCTCGCCCTACTGGGTAATAACCAGGAACAGGTACTTCTTCTGTCATGCAGCTGTTCAGACATAGGTCTAGAACAACATCGAAACAATCGTGATTAATGGCGACTTTCGCTAGGTTGCTTGATGTGCCTTTACTCTCAATCACGACTTCAAACGTGCCGAGGAAACCCGATACTTGAACCGAATTCGCGAAGTACAGTTCTGGGTTTGTGCCCTTTTCGCCGTCTGTTGACAACAAGGTTAAGCTCGTTAATTGAGGTAATTGCGCCGCAGCACTTTCAATGATCGCAGTTGGACCAATAACAAGTGTATTACCGCCGCTTTCGTAGCTAACAGTAGGTGGAATCAGATTTGTTAACTCTACTGTATTTTCAAATGCATACAGTCTTGCTTTAGCGTTATTTGAAGTTGCTTGTTCTAATAATTGTTTAAGCATTGCTCAGTTCCATCTATGGACATGGATAATCTGTTCAACCTTCATTGTAGTAAGCGATAGAGAACTTGCTGAGTAATCCGTTAACAACTAACTCTTTAGCTAGTGTGCCATTCGTTAGACCCTGAACTCGTCTATCTACAAAAAAGTTGATAATGAACGTTATTTAGCAAATGCCATGCCAATTTAATAATTCTTATATATCAGTGCTTTAATGCTTTGTGGCGTTTATTGTACGTATAAAAAAACCGCTTGGGACATTTTGTCGCAAGCGGTTCATTGAGTGTTTAGTCAAAATGTACCTATTA
>NZ_JBFRSN010000805.1:0-3434 GCF_041473595.1 Vibrio sp. 10N.222.46.A1 | reverse complement strand
GTGTTGTACCTGGCGCTGCGATTCTTATTGGTGGTAACCCTGGTGCCGGTAAATCAACCCTGCTATTGCAGACTATGTGTCAGCTTTCTTCCCAGTTACCGACACTTTATGTCACTGGCGAAGAATCTCTTCAACAAGTTGCGATGCGAGCATCTCGATTAGGGTTACCAAAAGAGCATCTCAAAATGCTCTCTGAAACCAATGTTGATAAAATCTGTCAGGTTGCAGAAAGAGAGCAGCCTAAGATCATGGTTATCGACTCAATCCAAGTTATGCATGTCGCTGACGTTCAATCGTCTCCTGGCAGTGTTGCTCAGGTGCGCGAATCGGCAACCGCATTAACGCGCTATGCGAAACAGAACAACGTTGCCGTGTTCCTAGTGGGACACGTAACTAAAGACGGTACCTTAGCGGGACCAAAAGTACTTGAACACATTATTGACTGTTCGGTGTTGTTAGATGGCGGAACGGACAGTCGTTTTAGAACCTTGCGCAGCCACAAGAACCGTTTTGGTGCAGTGAATGAGCTAGGTGTGTTTGCCATGACAGGGCAAGGACTAAAAGAAGTTAGCAATCCATCGGCTATTTTCCTGTCTCGTGGTGAAGAAGAAACCTCAGGCAGTTCAGTGATGGTGGTTTGGGAAGGGACGCGTCCACTTCTTGTCGAAATTCAAGCGCTGGTGGATTATTCGCAGCTGGCTAACCCGCGTCGTGTCGCTGTTGGTCTCGAGCAAAATCGACTGTCATTGTTATTAGCCGTGCTGCATAAACACGGCGGCTTACAAATGGCTGACCAAGATGTGTTTGTGAATGTCGTTGGTGGTGTTAAAGTAACCGAAACCAGTGCTGATCTTGCATTGGTAATGGCATTACTTTCGAGTTTCAGAGACCGCGCATTGCCAAAAGATGTGGTGGTTTTTGGCGAAGTAGGCCTTGCTGGTGAGATTCGACCTGTACCGAGCGGTCAAGAGCGCTTAAATGAGGCGTTTAAACACGGCTTCAAGAGAGCCATTGTACCAGCGGCTAACATGCCTAAAGGTGGCATTCCAGGAATGCAGATCCACGGTGTGAAAAAATTATCGGAAGCAATTAATGCTTTTGATGAGTTGTAATTGAGCTCACTTCAGCTACTCTATACAGCAGAAATTCAGTCTAACTTAAACGCTATTTTCGCTTTAAGTTAGCACTAAACTTAACAATCATTTAGATTGTTTCTTCAGATTGCCTTTTCTATATGTTAGAAAAAGGCAAAGTTTTTTAGTCCCAAATGCATGCAAAGCTATCAGTCCTCACAGATTGTGATATACTCTGCGCGCATTTTATATCCTATTAACAGAGTAAGACAATGGCAGATTTATCGAAATACAGAAACATTGGTATTTTCGCGCACGTTGATGCGGGTAAAACAACTACCACTGAGCGTATCCTTAAGCTAACTGGTCAGATCCACAAGACTGGTGAAGTACATGATGGCGAATCAACTACTGACTTCATGGAACAGGAAGCTGAGCGCGGAATTACTATCCAATCAGCAGCTGTAAGCTGTTTCTGGAACGGTCACCGTCTAAACGTTATCGATACTCCTGGACACGTTGACTTCACAGTTGAAGTATACCGTTCTCTTAAAGTACTTGATGGCGGTATCGGTGTATTCTGTGGTTCTGGTGGTGTTGAACCACAATCAGAAACTAACTGGCGCTACGCTAACGAATCAGAAGTATCTCGTCTGATCTTCGTTAACAAACTAGACCGTATGGGTGCAGATTTCTACAACGTTGTTGACCAAGTTAAAAACGTTCTAGGTGCAACTCCTCTAGTTATGGTTCTACCAATCGGCCGCGAAGATGAATTCGTGGGTGTTGTAGACCTTCTAAGCCGTAAAGCATACGTTTGGGATGACACTGGTCTTCCTGAAAACTACGAAATCACTGATGTTCCTGCGGACATGGTTGATGACGTTGAGCAATACCGTGAAGAGCTAATCGAAACTGCTGTAGAGCAAGACGATGACCTAATGGAAGCTTACATGGAAGGTGAAGAGCCTTCTATCGAAGACATCAAACGTTGTATCCGTAAAGGTACTCGTGATATCGCATTCTTCCCTACGTTCTGTGGTTCTGCGTTCAAGAACAAAGGCATGCAAGTTATCCTTGATGCTGTAGTAGATTACCTACCTTCTCCAACTGAAGTTGATCCTCAACCTCTAATGGATGAGAACGGCGAAGAAACAGGCAACCACGCTATCGTTTCTACTGAAGAAACTTTCAAAGCGCTTGCGTTCAAAATCATGGATGACCGTTTCGGTGCTCTAACTTTCGTTCGTATTTACTCTGGTAAATTGAACAAAGGTGACACGATCCTTAACTCATTCACAGGTAAAACTGAGCGTGTTGGCCGTATGGTTGAGATGCAAGCTGATGACCGTAACGAACTAACTAGCGCACAAGCTGGTGACATCATTGCGATCGTTGGTATGAAGAACGTTCAAACTGGTCACACTCTATGTGATCCAAAAGACCAAGTAACGCTTGAGCCAATGGTTTTCCCAACTCCAGTAATCTCTATCGCTGTATCTCCAAAAGATAAAGGCGGTTCTGAGAAAATGGGTATCGCGATCGGTAAAATGGTTGCTGAAGATCCATCTTTCCAAGTTGAGACTGACGAAGAAACTGGCGAAACTATCCTTAAAGGTATGGGTGAGCTTCACCTAGACATCAAGGTAGATATCCTTAAGCGTACTTACGGCGTTGACCTAACAGTTGGTGCTCCTCAAGTTGCTTACCGTGAAACTATCACTCAAGCAATTGAAGATAGCTACACGCATAAGAAACAGTCTGGTGGTTCTGGTCAATTCGGTAAGATCGATTACCGTATCAAACCAGGTGAAGCAGGTTCTGGCTTCAAGTTCAACTCAGTAGTTGTGGGCGGTAACGTTCCTAAAGAATTCTGGCCTGCAGTTGAGAAAGGCTTTGCTGGCATGATGGATAACGGCGTACTAGCTGGCTTCCCTACGCTAGACGTTGAAGTTGAACTTTTCGATGGTGGTTTCCACGCAGTCGATTCATCTGCTATCGCATTTGAAATCGCAGCGAAAGGCGCATTCCGTCAATCTATGCCTAAAGCTGGCGCGCAACTTCTTGAGCCTATCATGAACGTTGACGTGTTCACTCCAGACGATCACGTTGGTGATGTTATCGGTGACCTTAACCGTCGTCGTGGCATGATCAAAGATCAACAAGCTGGCGTTACTGGTGTTCGTATTAAAGCTGACGTACCTCTTTCTGAGATGTTCGGCTACATCGGTCACCTACGTACTATCACTTCTGGTCGTGGCCAATTCTCTATGGAATTCGCACAATACGCACCATGTCCAACTAACGTTGCTGACGAAGTGATTGCAAAAGTTAAAGCAGAAAAAGAAGCTGGTAAGTAAT
>NZ_JBFRSN010000804.1:0-6955 GCF_041473595.1 Vibrio sp. 10N.222.46.A1 | reverse complement strand
CGCCAGACACCGTGATGGATATCGCGATCATGGCGGATGCACACGCCGTTGCGGGTAATAGAGAGTTATTAAAACCCGTAAAGCAGCACCTAAGTGATTTGATGCTCGGACAAGAATTGATTCTGACTGAATTCTGCCGACCGGCTCTGAACTTCTCAGTACCCCTCACCCTGTTTGGCAATGTTAAACAATCCAAGTCAGGGCTCGATATCAAACAAGGCGGTATTTTCCCTATCGTGCATGGTGTGAGGGCACTCTGTCTTGAGCATGGTGTCACGGTAAACAACACCTTCGAACGCATTGAACAGTTGGTCTGTAAGAAAGTGCTTGAGCAAAGTACCGCCGATAACCTTAGTGAAGCACTCAAACAGTTCTTTAAGTGGCGCTTAGCCCAAAGACTTTCTCAGCAGCACAGTAGCAACAAGATTAACGTCAAATTGATGGAGCGAGCAGACAGAGACCTGCTTCGCCATAGCTTGCATGTGGTCAAAAAATTCAAGCAATGGCTTGGCTACCACTATCAGATACGGGATTAGGCGATTGAACGATGAATAGATTGGTTCGTTATTACTGGCATCATAAACTCAAAGGCTCTACTTATCAGCCTCTGTTTACTGCGCCTGCTAATCACGAATACGTATCTCTCGATTGTGAAACCACCAGCCTCGACCCCAATCAGGCAGAATTAGTCACCATTGCTGCGACCAAGATCATCGGTAACCGAATCATTACCAGCCAACCTTTTGAAGTCCGATTGCGCGCCCCGCAATCACTCGATTGCAATTCAATAAAAATCCACCGCATTCGTCATCAAGATCTAAAGCATGGCATCGAAGAAAAACAGGCTTTAATCGAGCTACTTAACTTCATTGGAAATCGTCCTTTAGTCGGCTATCACATCCGCTATGACAAAAAGATTCTCGACCGCGCCTGTTTAAAACAGCTTGGATTTCCACTGCCTAACCGATTAGTCGAAGTGAGCCAACTCTACCAAGACAAACTCGAAAGACAGCTGCCCAATGCCTATTTTGATCTCAGTATGGACGCCATCTGTCGCCAGCTCGATTTACCTATCCCCGTCAATAAACATGATGCATTACAAGACGCTATCTCCGCCGCCCTGATCTTTGTTCGCCTGAAACATGGTGATCTGCCCCGTTTCAACTCTTCTTATTCTTAATTCAACCACTGGCGCTTCACATAGAGAGCAACATCTCAAAAATGAACTTAACTCGCTATTTTGTAAGTGAAAAGCAACGTCTCATCCTAAAGTCTAATTGTGGAAATCGCCGTCCTAGTCGAGAGTGATAACACAACGACGGTTCTGTAATAGACCTAGAAACTGAACACAAAGGAAGTTGCCAGTTCATTAGGAATGTAGGCACAAGGAGAGATGCAATGAGTGAAGCCCACGTTTATCCGGTAAAAGAAAATATTAAATCAACCACACACGCGGATAATGACACTTACCTAGCCATGTACCAGCAATCTGTTTCTGACCCTGAAGGCTTTTGGGGTGAACACGGAAAAATCGTTGATTGGATTAAACCTTTCACACAGGTAAAAAATACCTCTTTCGACCCTGGCCACATTGATATTCGCTGGTTTGAAGATGGCACGCTTAACGTTTCGGCTAACTGTATCGACCGCCACCTTGCTGAGCGCGGTGATGAAGTCGCTATCATCTGGGAAGGCGATGATCCGGCGGATGACAAAACTCTAACTTTTAATGAACTACACAAAGAAGTGTGCCTGTTTTCAAATGCTCTAAAAGAGCAAGGCGTGCGCAAAGGTGATGTAGTTTGTTTATACATGCCAATGGTTCCTGAAGCTGCGGTTGCCATGCTGGCATGTACCCGTATCGGGGCGGTTCACACAGTGGTATTTGGCGGTTTCTCCCCAGAAGCACTGTCTGGTCGTATTATCGATTCAAATTCTAAAGTCGTTATCACTGCCGATGAAGGCGTGCGTGGTGGCCGTGCGGTTCCACTGAAGAAAAATGTCGATGAAGCACTGACGAATCCTGAAGTGAAGAACATCGAAAAGGTTGTAGTATTCAAACGTACTGGCGGCGATGTTGCATGGCACGAACACCGCGATGTATGGTGGCACGATGCTATTGCTAATGTATCTGCAGATTGCCCACCAGAAGAGATGAACGCAGAAGATCCACTATTCATCCTTTATACGTCAGGCTCAACAGGCAAACCTAAGGGTGTTATGCACACTACAGGTGGTTACCTCGTTTATGCAGCAATGACCTTCAAATACGTGTTCGATTACCAAGAAGGCGAAACTTTCTGGTGTACAGCCGATGTGGGTTGGATTACCGGTCACACATACCTTGTTTACGGACCGCTTGCCAATGGTGCAAAAACCATTCTGTTTGAAGGCGTGCCGAACTACCCGAACACCAGCCGCATGAGTGAAGTGGTCGATAAGCACCAAGTTAATATTCTTTATACTGCACCAACAGCGATTCGCGCTTTGATGGCGAAAGGCAATGAAGCCGTTGAAGGCACGTCTCGTGACAGCCTAAGAATCATGGGCTCAGTGGGTGAACCTATCAACCCAGAGGCGTGGGAGTGGTACTACAAAACAATCGGTAATGAGCAGTCTCCAATTGTTGATACATGGTGGCAAACAGAAACGGGCGGAATCTTGATTGCACCGCTACCAGGCGCAACAGACCTAAAACCGGGCTCAGCGACGCGTCCATTCTTCGGTGTGCAACCGGCGCTGGTTGATAACATGGGTAACATCATTGAGGGTGCAACAGACGGCAACCTAGTGATTCTTGACTCTTGGCCAGGCCAGATGCGTACCGTTCACGGCGATCATGACCGTTTCGAACAAACTTACTTCTCGACCTTTAAAGGCATGTACTTCACCAGTGATGGTGCTCGTCGTGATGAAGACGGTTACTACTGGATTACTGGCCGTGTTGATGACGTTCTGAACGTATCAGGTCACCGTATGGGTACCGCTGAGATTGAATCGGCTCTAGTCGCATTTGATAAGATCGCAGAGGCTGCGATTGTAGGTATCCCTCATGATATTAAAGGCCAAGCGATTTACGCTTACATCACGTTGAATGATGGTGAATTCCCGACCGCAGAGCTTCATAAAGAAGTGAAAGACTGGGTACGCAAAGAGATAGGCCCAATCGCAACGCCAGATGTACTGCACTGGACCGACTCATTACCAAAAACTCGTTCAGGTAAAATCATGCGTCGTATCCTGCGTAAGATTGCCACTGGCGATACTGGCAACCTAGGCGATACGTCGACACTGGCAGACCCAAGCGTGGTCGATAAGCTGATTGCAGAGAAAGCGGAACTGGCATAAGCAACCCGTCACATTACGTAATTACTGTTTAAAACAGCTCCTTTCTAAACCGTCACCTATGTGGCGGTTTTTTTATGGCTGATCTTGATCTCAAATATCCTCGACAAAATTAAGGCTAAGGCGCTTTTTTGTTAAGTTGGTAACAATCTCACACTCTCTCAATAGGAGATTAGACCAGTAAATTGCTGCGATTTGCGCTGAATTAGCTATAATCTGGTTCTAATTTTTAAATTTGGGTTTTTCTTACTGGAAATTATCCCCAAATTTTCAATAAAATGGCAACATTCACGTTCGTAAACACGATAAAGGAAGATAGCCCCACAATGTCTACAAAGTTTCGCATTCTAGTTTTAAATGGACCAAACCTTAATCTGTTAGGCCTTAGAGAGCCTGCACACTACGGTTCTCAAACACTTGACCAGATTATTAGCTCATTGACCGAGCAAGCGAAAACACACGATGTTGAGCTATCTCACTTACAGTCAAATCGTGAGTATGAGCTGATTGAAGCTATCCATAGTGCTTATCAAAATGTTGATTTCATTATTATCAACCCAGCGGCCTTTACACATACCAGTGTGGCGTTGCGTGATGCACTACTTGGTGTTGCTATCCCATTTATTGAGGTTCACCTATCGAATGTTCACGCACGTGAACCATTCCGTCACCACTCTTACCTGTCTGATAAAGCAGAAGGTGTGATTTGTGGCTTAGGTGCCCAAGGTTATCAATTTGCTTTGACCGCTGCGCTCAACAAGCTCAACGCAAAGTAAATAAAAACAACGAACTATTACTAACCTACTCAGTCAAAGAGTAAGTTCAATCAACAGATAAAGAGAAAGAAACAATGGATATTCGCAAAATCAAGAAGCTAATCGAATTGGTTGAAGAGTCTGGTATTTCTGAGCTAGAGATCTCTGAAGGTGAAGAGTCAGTACGAATCAGTCGTAACAGCCCTGTATCTGCAGCGCCTATTCAATATGCAGCAGCTCCAGCTCCTGTAGCGGCAGCAGCACCTGCGGCGGCACCTGTAGCTGCAGAAGCGGCAGCTCCTGCAGTTCCTGCTGGTCACCAAGTTCTTTCTCCAATGGTTGGTACTTTCTACGGCGCTCCAAGCCCAGATGCAAAACCATTCGTTAAGGTTGGTCAATCTGTAACTGCTGGCGAAACGCTATGTATCGTTGAAGCAATGAAAATGATGAACCAAATCGAAGCTGATAAATCTGGTGTTGTAACGGCTATCCTAGTTGAAGACGGTCAACCAGTAGAATTCGACCAAGCTCTAGTAATTATCGAATAATAGAGAGCACTCATTATGTTAGATAAATTAGTAATCGCGAACCGTGGTGAAATTGCACTGCGTATTCTGCGAGCATGTAAAGAGCTTGGCATCAAAACGGTAGCGGTTCACTCAACAGCTGACCGCGATCTTAAGCACGTACTGCTTGCTGACGAAACCATTTGTATCGGTCCAGCTCGTGGTATCGATAGCTACCTGAACATTCCTCGTATCATCAGCGCTGCTGAAGTAACGGGTGCAGTCGCTATCCACCCTGGCTACGGCTTCCTATCTGAAAATGCAGATTTTGCAGAACAGGTAGAGCGCAGTGGTTTTATCTTCGTTGGCCCTAAAGCTGAAACCATTCGCATGATGGGTGACAAAGTGTCAGCTATCACGTCAATGAAAAAAGCGGGTGTACCTTGTGTACCAGGTTCTGACGGTCCTCTTGACGACGACGAAGCGAAAAACAAAGCGCACGCTAAGCGCATTGGTTTCCCTGTAATCATCAAGGCTTCTGGCGGCGGCGGCGGTCGTGGTATGCGTGTTGTTCGTACTGAAAAAGAACTAACAGAAGCTATCGCAATGACTCGTGCTGAAGCAAAAGCATGTTTCAATAACGACATGGTTTACATGGAAAAATTCCTAGAAAACCCACGTCACATTGAAGTACAAGTGCTTGCAGATGGTCAAGGTAATGCTATCCACCTAGGTGAGCGTGACTGTTCAATGCAGCGTCGTCACCAGAAAGTTGTGGAAGAAGCACCAGCACCAGGTATCACTGAAGAAATGCGTAAATACATCGGCGACCGTTGTACTCGTGCATGTCTTGAGATTGGTTACCGCGGCGCAGGTACATTTGAATTCCTATACGAGAACGGTGAGTTCTACTTCATTGAAATGAACACTCGCATCCAGGTTGAGCACACGATTACTGAAATGGTAACGGGTATCGATCTAGTGAAAGAGCAACTTCGCATTGCTGCTGGTCAGCCTCTATCATTCACACAGGATGATATTAAGCTGCGCGGCCACTCAATCGAATGTCGTATCAATGCAGAAGATCCGGTGCGTTTCCTACCCTCTCCGGGTAAGATCACGCGTTTCCATGCTCCAGGTGGTATGGGCGTACGTTGGGAGTCTCACATCTACACGGGTTACACAGTGCCACCACACTACGATTCAATGATTGGTAAGCTGATCACTTACGGTGAGAACCGTGATGTTGCTATCGCTCGCATGAAGAACGCATTGGGTGAAATGATTGTTGAAGGTATTAACGTTAATACTGAGCTTCAACTGTCTATTATGAACGACGAAAACTTCCAACACGGTGGGGCAAACATCCACTACCTTGAGAAGAAGCTTGGTCTACAATAGACGCTAGCCTTCCGTAATTCGTTCTCTGTAGAACAGTAATAAATGCTCACTTCGGTGGGCATTTTTGTTTGTAAATACTCGCAATAATCAATTCATCATCCCCATTATATTCCGTGGGGTTTTGGTGAATTTGCTCATATTTTCTGCTAGACTCGCCATCCAATTTTTCTCATATAGAAGATGCAGCCATGCCTTGGATTCAAATCAAGCTTAATGCTACCAATGAAAATGCCGAACAAATCGGCGACATGTTAATGGAAGAGACTGGTGCTCTTTCTGTAACTTTCCTGGATGCACAAGATACCCCTGTATTTGAGCCTCTGCCGGGCGAAACTCGCCTTTGGGGTGATACTGACATTCTCGCGCTTTACGACGCTGAGACTGACACTGGTGTCGTTCTAGCGCAGATTAAAGCAAGCAACATGTTCCCTGCAGACTTTGCTCACAAAGTAGAGCAAATTGAAGACAAGGATTGGGAACGTGAATGGATGGACAACTTCCACCCAATGAAGTTTGGTGAGCGTTTATGGATTTGCCCTAGCTGGCGCGATATCCCTGAACCTGACGCTGTAAACGTCATGCTAGACCCTGGTCTTGCATTTGGTACCGGTACTCACCCAACAACAGCATTGTGTCTTGAATGGCTTGAAGGCCTAGACCTGACAGGCAAAACCGTGATCGATTTCGGTTGTGGTTCAGGCATCCTAGCGATCGCTGCGATCAAACTTGGCGCGGCAAAAGTTATCGGGATCGACATTGATCCTCAAGCCCTGCTTGCATCAAAAGACAACGCACAACGCAATGGCGTGGCAGAGCAACTAGAAGTGTTCTTACCACAAGATCAACCGGAAGGTTTACTTGCTGACGTTGTTGTTGCCAACATTCTTGCAGGTCCACTACGCGACCTTTCTGGCATCATTAAAGGTCTAGTAAAGCCAAATGGTGTAC
>NZ_JBFRSN010000803.1:0-1766 GCF_041473595.1 Vibrio sp. 10N.222.46.A1 | reverse complement strand
CCGTACCAACGGCCCTTGATGAGGCTGTTCGCGACGGGCGAATTAAACGTGGCCAAACGCTTCTACTTGAAGCGTTTGGCGGCGGCTTCACTTGGGGTTCTGCGTTAGTTAAATTCTAACCCCAAGCGATAATCAACAAACAAGGCACATAACTTATGTGCCTTGTTCAATTTTTTTGCTTTGCTTAAAGGAAAATTACTATGAGCAAATTTGCTATCGTATTCCCAGGCCAAGGCTCTCAAGCTATCGGTATGCTTGCTGACCTAGGCGAACAGTATGATGTTGTTAAAAAGACATTTGCTGAAGCTTCAGAAGCACTTGGTTACGATCTATGGGCATTGGTTCAAGATGGTCCAGTAGAAAATCTAAATGAAACTTTCCGTACTCAACCGGCTCTACTAACAGCGTCTGTTGCAATCTGGCGTGTATGGCAAGAGCTTGGTCTAGAGCAACCTGCAAACCTAGCAGGTCACAGCCTAGGCGAATACTCTGCACTAGTGTGTGCGGGTGTTATCGACTTTAAAGAAGCGATC
Source organism: Vibrio sp. 10N.222.46.A1 (assembly GCF_041473595.1). Taxonomy (NCBI): domain Bacteria; kingdom Pseudomonadati; phylum Pseudomonadota; class Gammaproteobacteria; order Vibrionales; family Vibrionaceae; genus Vibrio; species Vibrio sp. 10N.222.46.A1. The sequence continues at coordinate 1,233 of NZ_JBFRSN010000803.1, read as the reverse complement.
AAGCTAGTTGAGCTACGTGGTCAACTGATGCAAGAAGCGGTTCCTGCGGGCGTTGGTGCAATGTACGCAATCATCGGTCTAGATGATGAAGCGATTGCTAAAGCGTGTGAAGAAGCGGCACAAGACGAAGTTGTGTCACCAGTTAACTTCAATTCACCTGGTCAAGTTGTTATCGCGGGTAACAAAGCAGCAGTAGAGCGCGCTGGTGCACTATGTAAAGAAGCGGGCGCTAAACGTGCTCTTCCTTTACCAGTATCTGTGCCATCTCACTGTGCCCTTATGAAGCCTGCAGCAGACAAGCTAGCGGTTGCTCTGGAAGCTCTAGAGTTCAACACGCCGGCACTGCCTGTTATCAATAACGTTGATGTTATTGCTGAAACAGACCCGGCAAAAATCAAAAGCGCACTTGTTCGCCAGCTGTACAGCCCCGTTCGTTGGACTGAAGGTGTACAAGCTATGAATGAGCAAGGCGTAGAGAAGCTACTAGAATTAGGCCCAGGTAAAGTTCTTACCGGTCTAACAAAACGAATCGTAAAAACTATGACAGCTGCTGCAGTTAATGACACTGCATCACTAGAAGCTGCTAAGTAAATAAACACTTAATAGAGAAGTTATGATGAATTTAGAAGGCAAAGTTGCACTAGTTACAGGCGCAAGCCGTGGTATCGGTCGTGCAATCGCTGAACTTTTAGTTGAGCGTGGTGCTAAAGTTATCGGTACTGCTACGTCTGAAGGCGGCGCTGCTGCAATCAGTGAGTACCTAGGTGAGAACGGTAAAGGTCTTGCTCTTAATGTAACGGATGTTGACTCAATTGCAGCTACACTGAAAACCATCAACGATGAATTCGGTGCGATTGACATTCTGGTTAACAACGCAGGTATCACTCGTGATAACCTACTTATGCGTATGAAAGACGATGAATGGAATGACATCATCGATACTAACCTAACGCCTATCTTCCGCATGTCTAAAGCTGTATTGCGTGGCATGATGAAGAAGCGTCAAGGACGTATCGTAAACGTTGGTTCTGTAGTCGGTACTATGGGTAACGCTGGTCAAGCTAACTACGCAGCTGCAAAAGCAGGCGTAATTGGTTTTACTAAATCAATGGCTCGTGAAGTTGCGTCTCGTGGTATTACAGTGAACACTGTAGCACCTGGTTTCATCGAAACTGACATGACTAAAGCGCTAAATGATGACCAACGTGCAGTAACTTTGGCGAATGTACCAGC
>NZ_JBFRSN010000802.1:0-1242 GCF_041473595.1 Vibrio sp. 10N.222.46.A1 | reverse complement strand
ACTTTACCTAAAGTACCATTACGCAGTTCGTGAAGTAGGATTTCCGAACATTTGTGAATGTCGATATGACCACCAGCACGAAGTGCGCCACGCTTACGACCAATCGCTTCCATTAATTCGATGTCAGACTCTGGAAGCTCTTCAATTTGGTAGCGTTCTTGCAAAAGGTTAGGGTATTGCTTTGCAAGGTACTCGACTGTGTAGAATGCCACTTCATCGTATTCCATTGCCGTATCTTTTACAGCGCCTGTTGCAGCCAAGCGGAAGCCACTGTGTGGGTTTTCTACTTTAGGCCATAGGATTCCAGGAGTATCTGAAAGGATCACGCCATTTTGTAGATTGATACGTTGTTGACGACGAGTTACCGCAGGTTGGTTACCAGTAACCGCGATCGTACGTCCCGCTAAACAGTTGATGATGGTCGATTTACCCACGTTCGGGATGCCCATGATCATTGTACGAATGTTCTTACCCATCTGTTCACGGTGCGGTGCTAACTTACGCACGAGCTCCATAACGTGGTTCACTTCTTCTTTAGCGCTAGTAGTAATCGCAATCGCTTTAACGCCTTGCTCTTTCTCGAAGTGCTCAATCCAACGCTCAGTAAGCTCAGGATCCGCAAGATCGCGCTTGTTCAACACTTTTACACAAGGCTTATCGCCGCGCAGTGAAGAGATCATTGGGTTTTCACTACTGAACGGGATACGAGCGTCCAGTACTTCGATGATCACATCAACCTGTGGGATAACTTCTTCGATTTCTTTACGGGCTTTATGCATGTGACCCGGAAACCATTGAATAGACATAGAGATAAACCTTGATAAATATATTTGCTGCACATTGTAAGGGTTGGATGATACGTGTAAAGGTATATCTCTCCCGACCTTCAATGAGCTCAGTGAGTTTGCTTGAAGTATAGGCGACTTAGTGATGTTTATTTAACTTAGACTGATCTAATGAAGGTGAAATCCATTACTGTTGTGAAGCATAAAAAGCCGCAATATCTTTCAAGTCTTGATCATTGAGTTTACTCAGTTGTGTTTGCATCATCTCAGCGTAAGCGCCTTGTCTATCACCGTTCTGGTAAGCTTTCATTGTGTTATAGAGGTAAGTTGAATCTTGGCCAGAAAGTTTTGGGTAAGCAGTGTTACTTGTTTCACCCGTGGGGTTATGACAGAAAATGCAACTTGGTGACTTCATTTTACCCAGTTCAGGATGCCTCTAATTTTGGCGATCCTGAAC
>NZ_JBFRSN010000801.1:0-4071 GCF_041473595.1 Vibrio sp. 10N.222.46.A1 | reverse complement strand
GTGCTCCGGGCGCACGTCCGAACGCAGCATGGCTCAACTATGTAGTGACCTCACGTGCGCGTACGAAGATCCGTCAGGTTCTGAAAACGATGCGTCGTGAAGAGTCGATTACCCTTGGCCGTCGCCTACTGAACCATGCACTTGGTGAACACTCTATTGCCGATGTCGGTCAAGAGAATATCGAACATGTATTGTCTGATCTACGTCTCGATGACATTGAAGACTTGCTAGCATCGATTGGTCTTGGTGAGCTGATGAGTATCGTTATTGCTCGTCGTTTATTGGGCGATGCTGACGAACTGACTGAAGTGGCAAACAACAGCGATACGTCTAGGAAGAAATTACCTATCCGTGGTGCTGAAGGCCTATTACTGACGTTCGCCAACTGTTGTCACCCGATTCCAGATGATCACATTATTGCTCATGTATCTCCAGGTCGTGGTCTTGTGGTGCACCGTGAAACGTGTCCAAACGTTCGTGGTTACCAGAAAGAACCGGATAAATACATGGCGGTTGAATGGTCTGACGATTACAACCAAGAGTTCACGGCTGAACTTCAGGTCGAATTACAGAACCATCAAGGTGCGCTGGCTGAGCTAACTAACGTTATCTCGAAAACAGGCTCGAACATTCACGGTATTTCAACCGAAGAACGTGACGGACGCTTGTACACAGTGACTATCTTGTTGACCACGAAAGATCGTGTTCATTTAGCGAGCATTATGAAGAAGCTACGTGTGATGCCACACGCGCTCAAAGTAAGACGTCGTAAGAACTAACGTTCGAACTTATTGGCAACTTTGCTAAGAATTGAAATCCCCTTAATGCTTTATCGCTTAAGGGGATTTTTTATAACTGAATCCTCGAATTTATCTGACTCCATTCCTGCCTGTACAAAAATCCAGTAAAATGCTTGAATAGATTATCTCTCTTACGTTTATGAGTCTTGTTATGTCACAGCTTTTATCTGCTATCCCTCTCAACTCTTTATCTGGAGTCGGCGCAAAAGTCGCAGAGAAACTGGAAAAGGTTGGGCTTAACAATGTACAAGACCTGCTATTTCATCTGCCTTTGCGCTATGAAGATAGAACTCGTATCTACCCCATCGTAAAGCTGCATGCCGGGCTGTGGGCTGCTGTGCAAGGCAAGGTGATGCATGTTGATACCATTTTCGGTAAACGTAAGATGCTCGCAGTAAAGATCAGCGATGGTAACGGCACGATTACTCTGCGCTTTTTCAACTTTACTGCAGGAATGAAGAATAACTTTGCCGAAGGCAAACAAGTGCATGCTTATGGTGAGATCAAGCGCGGCAATATGGGGCTTGAGATCGTCCATCCGGATTACAAATTCTTTGCTCCTAGGCAACAGCCAGATGTTGAAGCGAATCTGACTCCGGTGTATCCAACCACTGAAGGACTAAGACAAGTCACGCTACGTAACCTTACCGATCAAGCTCTAGAGTTAATCGATAAAGCAGCCGTCAATGAGCTGCTACCGTCTGGTCTATACGACCACCAAATTACCCTCGCACAAGCACTGCATGCCATTCACAGACCGCCCCCGGGCATTGACCTAGAGCTGTTTGATGAAGGCAAGCACCCTGCGCAACTGCGCCTAATTATGGAAGAGTTGCTGGCTCAAAACCTGTCGATGTTGTCTGTTCGTAGCAAAGGACAGCAAGACAAGGCAATGCCTTTTCCTCCAGTAAACACTCTTAAAGATAAGCTACTGGCTCAGCTGCCGTTTTCACCAACCAATGCCCAAGCACGAGTGACCAAAGAGATCGAAGCTGACTTGGAAAAGCCGCACCCTATGATGCGTTTAGTGCAAGGTGATGTGGGCTCTGGTAAAACCTTAGTCGCTGCACTCGCGGCTGTTCGCGCATTGGAACATAGTCAGCAAGTGGCACTGATGGCACCAACCGAACTATTGGCAGAACAGCACGCGATTAACTTTGCTAACTGGTTTGAGGCAATGGGTATTCAAGTTGGATGGCTAGCAGGTAAGCTCAAAGGCAAGGCTCGTGAAACTGAACTAACACGAATTGCCAGCGGCGAAGCGCAAATGGTGGTCGGTACTCATGCGCTATTTCAAGAGCATGTCGAGTTCAACAACCTTGGTTTAGTGATCATTGATGAGCAGCACCGATTTGGCGTCCACCAGCGACTAGAGCTGCGTGAAAAAGGCGTGAAGCAAGGTTATTATCCTCACCAACTGGTGATGACGGCAACACCAATTCCACGAACGCTGGCGATGACGGCCTATGCCGACCTCGAAACCTCGATTATTGATGAGTTACCACCGGGGCGAACCCCAATTCAAACCGTCGCGATTCCTGATACTAAACGCGATGACATTGTTGAACGTGTGAAAAATGCGTGTCTCAATGAAGGCAAACAAGCTTACTGGGTGTGCACGTTGATCGATGAATCCGAAGTATTGGAAGCTCAAGCTGCCGCTGATACCGCAGAAGAGCTGCAACGCAAACTGCCCGACGTAAAAATTGGTTTGGTTCATGGCCGAATGAAACCCGCAGAGAAACAAGCGGTGATGCAGGAATTCAAAGAGAACAAACTGCACCTGTTAGTTGCTACAACCGTGATTGAAGTAGGTGTGGATGTACCGAATTCGAGCTTAATGATCATCGAGAACCCAGAGCGTCTTGGTCTAGCGCAACTGCACCAACTGCGTGGCCGTGTTGGCCGTGGTTCGGTCGCAAGCCATTGTGTACTGTTGTACCACTCCCCACTATCTAAAACCGCTCAGAAACGCTTAGGGGTACTTCGTGAAAGTAACGATGGCTTTGTTATTGCTCAGCGTGACTTAGAGATCCGTGGCCCCGGTGAGCTACTTGGCACTAAACAAACAGGCTTGGCTGACTTTAAGATTGCCGACTTAGTCCGTGACCAACGTTTGATACCTGAAGTGCAGCGTATCGCGCGTCATATCCACGATAGCTACCCAGACAATGCCAAGGCGATCATCAACCGCTGGCTGGGTGAGCGCGATGTGTATTCTAAGGCGTAATTCGCCCTCATATCTTGCTTAAAACGTAAAAAGGCTTCTACAAGGAAGCCTTTTTCGTGCGTATAGCCTAAGGTTTCACAGGGAAACTGATCTGCGCCTTCAAGCCACCCTCACTGCGGTTATTCACCACCACCGCACCTTGGTGTTGGCTGACAATACGTTTCACGATCGCTAAACCTAAACCTGTCCCTTCACTACCACGAGCCGTGTCACCACGAGTGAACGGTTCAAACAACTTACCAATTTGGTCTTGTGGAATACCCGGACCATTATCTTCTACCGTTACCCAAGCCAGTTTGTTATCTGCTGTCATGCCAGTCGATACTTTGACCCAACCATTACCGTAGCGCAGCGCATTTACCACCAAATTACTCACCGCACGCTTCATCGCGATCGGGTTACCCAAAGCAGGTTTCATGGTTTCTGGAATATCGGTTTCAATCTGAACCTCATAGCCTCCTTCAGAGCTAGAGACCTCGCGCGCAATATCATCGACAAATACCGCCTGGAATGAGTCTCGGTCCACAGGCTTTAGGTAATCCATAAACTGACTGATGATCTCATTGCACTCTTCAGTATCACTGATGATCCCTTCCGCTAGATAGCTATCTTCTGGCGACATCATCTCAGTCGCCAAGCGAATACGCGTGAGTGGTGTACGCAGATCATGGCTGATACCCGCCATTAGTAGGGCTCTATCTTCTTCGAGTTCTTGAATGCCTTTCGACATCTGATTAAAGGCTCGAGTTACCGAGCGAATCTCTTGTGCACCTTGTACTGGTAAGGGCGGTGGAATATCACCTCGCCCAACACCTTGCGCGGCTTTCTCTAGGGCTATCAACGGCCGATTTTGCAAGCGGATAAACAGCCACCCACCAGCAACAATCAACAACGCCATGATCAGACTGTTACGAAATAGAGGCGCAAAGTCTTCTTCTTGCAGCTCAGACAGGGGAATACGAATCAAGGAGTTAGGCAACTGCGCAATGTCCATCCACAACACGTAACTTTCTTTGCCCAAAACCAATCGCACTTCGGTTT
>NZ_JBFRSN010000800.1:0-4852 GCF_041473595.1 Vibrio sp. 10N.222.46.A1 | reverse complement strand
ACAGCAAAACCACGACCTTGTTCACCCGCACGAGCTGCTTCAATCGCGGCATTTAGCGCAAGTAAGTTGGTTTGCTCAGAAATTGCGTTGATCGTGGTGATGACTTCGTTGATTTGGCTTGTATTTACATTCAAGCTCGTAACAGAAGACGAGGTTTGCTCAATCAAAGAAGAAAGGGTGGTTATCTCTGAGATTGCTTGCTGAACCATAGCATGGCTATCATTGATTTGTTGAGCATCTTGCTCCGCTTGCTCTGTAGAGCGCGCAGAGATATTAGATACTTCATTCGCTGATGCCGTCATCTGATCCATTGCCGTTGCAACAGAGTCTAGAGATGAATTCTGGCTCATAATCTGTGTTTCACTACGCTTCATCTCTTTTTCGAAAGAAGCTGACGTTTCACTCAGTGTCGCTGCGTTTTGGTTTACGTTATTGACTAGTTCACTTAGCGTATCCATTGAACGGTCAAGGGCGCAACCAATCGTACCAAACTCATCTCGGCCTGGATGGAAGCCAAGGCGAGATGTTAAATCACCATCACCAATCTTTTGAGTGGTTGAGTAAAGAACCCAAAGTGCGCCTCCTAGGAAGGTTGCAACCCAGTAACAGAAAAGACCAAAAGGCAAACACCATAAAAGACTGAGTAATAATGTGTACAGAGCTTGCTGCTTTTGGTTCTGTGTATCAGTAGTTGAAACGGTAAGAGAGTAGTAGTTGCCATCTTGTGCCAGTGCCGTAGCAGTCACCGAACCCGTGTTTGAAATAGTGGTTTCTTGAAGGCGTGTTTGTTGGCTAACAGAACGAACCGAAGCTGGGGAATCTGACGCTGATAAAATGCCTTGCAATTGAAACTCAACCTGCTGTTTTGCACTTGCGTCAATTTGTTCTAGCTTGTTGACATAGTTGAAGCCAGCGAGGCTTGCTACAGCGGCGAAAAAGATCAAGAAAATGACCCAAAACTTGTCGTTAATAGACATTTTAATAAACAGTTTGTCTATCGTTCTAAATTGTACTTCTTTCATAAAAACTCCACGGTAAATCCTTTACCGTGGACTCTAAATAACCGACCTTAATAAAAATGTGATTCCGATCGATTAATTATGAAAATTCATGACAGCAATATATCGTTAATGAGACATCAATCAAGTATTTTTGCTCTCGATGGGTTTATTAGCCTAATGATGGTAATAACCCTACTGAAATAAGGATTTGAATTGCAATGATAAACACGCCAACGCTACCCGCTAAAAACAGCGCTTTGCTTCCACCTAACACTTGGTAAGTTGATTCTGTAGCGTGAGGTTTTACTAATAAATCTGTGTAACGAACTTTGTATACCATTACTGTCGGCAGCAGAATTGCGAGCACTGAAAGTGCAATGGCAGCGTAACCCAAAGCCATGATAAAACCTTGTGGGTAGAACAAGGCAAAACCTAATGGTGGTAAAAAAGTGATAGCGGCCGTCTTAACGCGTTTAGCATTGCCTAGTTTCTTGCTTAGAGAGTCCCCCATGAATTCAAATAACCCCAAGCTCACGCCAATAAAAGAAGTAAGAAGTGCAAGGTCAGCAAAGACACCCACGATCAAGCTTAAGTTTGATTGATGAACAGTTTTCGATAGTGAGACTAGAAGCGCACCCAAGCTAGTATCAGACAATAATTGCTCTTGGCTAATCACACCCAACGTAACACTCTGCCAGAAAACATAGATGACCAAAGGCAGTGCAGAGCCAATAATCATCACCTTACGTAATGAGCGAACGTCACCATCCAGGTATCGAACAATTGAAGGGATGCTGCCGTGGAAACCAAAAGAGGTAAACACAACCGGTATCGCAGCAACAATCAGGCCTTGCTGCAAAGGCATGCTCATTAGGTATTGAGAGGTGATGTTTGGTGCAAGGAAACTGAGTACCAGTACCATCGCAATCAGTTTAAGCCCGAATAAAACGCGGTTAACTTTATCAACACTGTGTGTACCAATCGTCACAACTCCCGCAACTAAGAGTGTAAATAGGAGTGTGGTGACTTGACCATTGAGTTCAATCCCTGCGATATCCGAGATACGTTGGTTAAACTGCGCACCGCCACCTGCAATGTATGCGGCACACAAAGCGTAGAAAAGAAACATCACGGCGAAGCTTGCGATCCACTTTCCTTTCGTTCCCAAAATCGTGTGAGCTAACGTGTGTAGAGTTGCGTCCGATTCAGCGAATTGATGAAGCTCTACCATTAATAATGCGGTGAAGGCCATTAGAGCCCATAAGCCAAGCATTAGAAATAGTGAGGTTGAAAAGCCAATTCCTGCAGATGCGAGTGGAAGAGCGAGCATGCCGGCACCAATGGTTGTGCCTGCAATGATCAAAGTACTACCAAAAACCTTTGATTTATTCATTGTATATAATTCTTTACGTTAGGGTGGGTTTTCGTTGTATTTCTTCTGGTCTAAGAGAATAAACCCAAAGAATATCTCGATTTTTAAGTATCTTGATTGAGTTTAATTCCAAATGCAATGTTTAATGTAATTAAAAATATCCACTGTATATAAATGTGTACAGTGATTGGTGCGTAAGGAATTAAAAATGCTTAAGCAAACGTTTGAGTGTGATTTGCTTCAAAATTTATAGGGTAATTTGTTGTAATTGGTGTAAGGTGGCAGTACATATGTCGTTCGCGTATGCCCCTTTAGCGTAAACAAGCGCTAATGATCGCGAGTAGCTTCAAGCTATAAATATGGAATGGGTAGAGTAGAGTGCGTTCATCAAAGTGACATAATTTAAGTCCAAGATGGTGCACTAGTTAATCGGACAACATGTCCACACCAAGGAATAGAGGGGGCACTATGAGTGACCAATCTTATAATGACGAAAGTCTAGAGTTGTTAGATGCTATGGAAATTGGTATCGATTTATCTGACTATGAACAGACGGTTAAACAATTAGCAGAAGAGCTTTTCAAGTCTTCGAACTAAGTTTTTAAGATCTTTAATTAGGTTTTACTGAACTAAAGGTTTCTGTAGTTCAACGTTCTCAAATTAAACAATTTTTAAACTGAGCAAATCTCATTCGCTCACGCGTCATAACAAAACTATCCTCATTAAAGTTCGCGAAGATAAACGAGTACGTTTACCATGTTACTTAGTTCTCGATACTTTAATGAGGTTCAATGAACTTTCTCGCACACCTCCACATCGCCAAGCATTGTAAAAGTAACTTAGCGGGTAATCTGTTAGGTGACTTCGTTAAAGGCGATCCTAGTAAATATTATTCAAACTCACTTTCAGACGGAATAAGACTTCATCGATTCGTTGATAGCTATACTGATCATCATGATGTGTCTCGTTCTGCAAAATCGCTTTTCTCACACCAAACACGACGCTTTGCACCTATCGCACTCGATGTATTTTGGGATCACTGCTTAGCCAATCATTGGGCTCAGTTCTCAACGCAATCACTTGAGCGCTTTTGCGTAGACAGCCATCAACAGATCTTTGAACACCAAGAGCCTCATTGGCCTGAGCACTTCATTACTGTTCACCAGAAAATGGCAGAACAACGTTGGTTGCTAAGTTATCAAGACATGTCTTCCATTGAGGTGGTATTGCAACGCATGGCTTTGAGACGGCCAAAGCTTGGGATGCTTAAGTCTTGCTATCACGACCTAGAACAGCACTACAACACGTTGCAGTGTCACTTTAATGAGCTTTATCCTAGTGTTTTAGAAGAAGCGAAGCAGTTTAATTCGCTTCAAATGAAGAAAAATCAAAAGGAAAGGTAAACAGCGTAATGCTGGTTTGCTACAATCCGCGCCTATTTAATCTTTGAGCATCATACTATGTCTGAATCTACAAAATCTTTTAACCAACTAGGATTATCTGAGCATCTTCTTGCTACGCTATCAGAGCTTAACTTTACGGCTCCTACCAGTGTTCAAGAACAAGCGATTCCATTGGTATTAGAAGGCAAAGATGTATTGGCTGGTGCTCAAACGGGTACAGGTAAAACGGCCGCATTTGGTTTGCCCATTATCCAAAGATTAATCGAGACAAAAGACAACGTTATTCCAAACCCGAAGCTAGTTCGTGCGCTTGTGTTGGTACCAACACGTGAACTAGCGCAACAGGTTTTCGATAACGTAACCAGCTACGCAAAGGGCACCGACATCAAAGTCGTGGTGGCTTACGGCGGCGTTAGTATGAAGGTTCAAACTGAAAACCTACGCGGGGGAGCTGATATTCTTGTCGCGACTCCGGGCCGTCTTATCGACCATATGTTCACTAAGAACATCATGTTGAGCCACTCTGAAGTGTTGGTACTGGATGAAGCAGACCGCATGCTAGACATGGGTTTCATGCCTGATATCAAACGCATTCTTTCTCGTATGAATGAGGTGCGACAGACTCTGTTCTTCTCTGCGACGTTTGATAACAAAATTAAAGCTCTGGCACATCGAATGATGCAGTCGCCAAGCGAAATTCAAGTGACGCCAAAAAACAGCACCGCTGACACCGTTACCCAGATGGTTTATCCCGTTGATAAATCGCGCAAGAGTGAATTATTGGCTTATTTGATTGGCTCAAAGAACTGGCAACAAGTGTTGGTGTTCACTAAGACTAAGCAGGGTACCGATGCTCTAGTTAAAGAGCTTAAGCTAGATGGCATTAAAGCGGCATCAATCAATGGTGATAAGAGCCAAGGTGCGCGCCAAAAAGCACTGGATGATTTCAAATCAGGCAAAATACGCGCGCTAATTGCAACCGACGTGGCAGCTCGAGGTATTGATATCCAGCAGCTAGAACAAGTTGTGAATTACGATATGCCATTCAAAGCGGAAGACTACGTTCACCGTATTGG
>NZ_JBFRSN010000799.1:0-325 GCF_041473595.1 Vibrio sp. 10N.222.46.A1 | reverse complement strand
AGTCTTATCACCGATCTCGGCTAAGGCGACAGTTGTAATTGAAATTGCTAAAACGCTCACGACATGCTCATTTGGGATGAGGATTATTATATTTAACCAAAGACAAACCTCGCGCCCCATCCCGGTTCACGATGCTTGTCTAAGGTCTTGCTAAGCGCCACCAAGGTGGTGGTTGCCTCGAACGCCATGATGATTTTGCATCAATTATGTTGACGAACGAACTCATTCAATAGGATATGAATAAGCAAGCTACTCCCCAAAGACCGCGAGATTTTAATCACCCACGCTTTCAAACACAAGTGTCAAAGTTATCAAAATATCCACT
>NZ_JBFRSN010000798.1:0-2316 GCF_041473595.1 Vibrio sp. 10N.222.46.A1 | reverse complement strand
GTATTAGCGTGTGTTTATGATCTTGGGGAATTAAGAGTTATTAATTTGGGCGATTATAAGAAATTGTTGTCTAATTCTGATAAAGATTTCATGACAGGATTGTATAATCGAAAATCTATAGAATATAAAAAGGTCATTGAGTGTTCTCGTTGTTATTATTACATTGATGCAAATCAGTTGAAGTTTCTCAATGATAGTCAAGGTCACCATGTAGGTGATCGAATGATAATAAATTTAGCTATGCGCTTCAAAAAAATAGCCGCACAAGGCATAGGGAAGGCGTATAGAGTCGGTGGCGATGAATTTGTATTAATTTGCCAAACGTCGGTTTCCAAGGAGTTACTTGAATATTTGTTGGAACAGAACCTCACCCAAGAAACAGAAAACGCTCTAAGCTTTAGTTTTGGCCGTTATCGAAGTGGTCCTAATGAATCTGTCGAAGATTGTATTTACAAAGCTGAATACTGTTGCCGTAAAGCAAAGTCCAACAATGAACCTTACCAAGATTGGCAGCAACAAGACGGGGTCATGCTCTATAGCTTACCGAACCTTAGAGTAGAAGCAGTTGAATTACTTAACTCGGATAGGTTGCTTTGCTTTGCTCAAAAAATTCATTCTTTAAAGGGTGTTGCTTCGAGCTATGAGCTACTGTGTCGTTTAAAAATGGAGGACGAAGAGGGACGTGAAAAAATCGTTTCTGCTGGTGAATTGCTCGATGTTGTAGCCTCTCATGGGCTTGAGAAGGAGCTCGATTCTCGTATGCTTACTTACGCAATTGGCTTACTTGAGCACTATTCAACTATTCAATTGTCATTAAATTTCTCAGTTAAAACCATTTTCGATATGAGTGTTATCGATCGTTTATGTCATCTACCCCCTTATATCCGTTCCCGTTTATGTGTTGAAGTGACTGAGCTTGTTTTTTATCGTGCAGATGAGAAGTTTCGAAAAATAGTAGAACGACTACAACACCACCAGATCATAGTTGCCTTAGATGATTTTGGTTCAGGTTATTCATCGTATTCAATTTTATCTGAAGGTTGTTTTGATACGATCAAGCTTGATGGTTCGCTCGTTGAAAATATTAACGGTTCTGATTTTAAGAAAAAAATGGTGCACTCATTAGTTGAGTTGGCAGAAATGAGCCAAACTAAAGTGGTTGCGGAACGTGTTGAAACAATTGAAGAATTAAGAATGTTAGAAGCGTTAGGCATTGACTTCATTCAAGGCTTTTATATTCATAAGCCAACTTTAGCCATTGAGATTTTTGATAATATGGCTAAAGAGGCGCGGGAATCAGAAAAAGCTGAGCGCAATCTAATTTGTGGTTTAACAAGTTAACTCATGTGTGGTCATTAGAATGTGAATAAAAGGAGTATCGATACTCCTTTTATTAATTCTGTTGATTATTGAGAGTCTATTGCTTGAGTTCATCTTCGAATATTTTGTCTCTCATTTTCCAAAAGCGCCCGACTTTACGTGCAATGACGAATTGAGGTGGGCGGAATCGATGTTGGTGAGCGACCACCTTCGTCGGTGAAGCTTCCTCAAACGGTCTGTGTCTGTCTGCAAGGTGAGGGCGAACAAACTGATCCTTAAAGTTCTGTTTCTGTTTCTTGGTGGTTAATGACCAAAACTCATGCACTTGTGCTTGGTTTTCTCCACGGTAAGTGACCTTAAGCTGCGACTTGCCTTTTTCGTCCTTGAGAACGTTAAGGTCCATTTCTAAACACTCAAACACCAACGCATCTTTGAGGTTTAACGCTTCCTTAAGCTTTTTATCTGGGTCGACCAAGGTGGCATCACACTCATGACAAATGCGCGCGGCAATGTCGTTGTCAGCGCCGCATTCACCACAATACTTAGCACGAAAACGATAGTTACAGTGCTCGCGTTCGCCCGTGTCTTCATCGGTAAAGTAGCCTTGGCATTTACGGCCAAAGTGTTCGAGTAAGAAGCCGTTGCTGTCTAGCTTGCCCCAGAAGTTATTATTGAAGCCGCAAGCAGGGCAGGGAATAGTGATGATTTCACTATCTGAGTCAGGCTTTGGGTCTCCGACCTCTGGTTGGTAAAGGTCGTAACTGTTGCCCGCATAGTCGAGCACTAAACACTCTTTTTTACCCGGAGATAGGCGTAAGCCACGGCCAACGATTTGTTGGTACAAGCTAATAGATTCTGTTGGGCGCAAAATCGCGATTAAATCCACATGGGGCGCATCAAAACCAGTGGTTAATACCGACACGTTAACCAAGAATTTGATTTTACGTTCCTTGAAATCACTGATGATTTGGTCACGTTCGAGTGTCGGTGTGTCGC
>NZ_JBFRSN010000797.1:0-229 GCF_041473595.1 Vibrio sp. 10N.222.46.A1 | reverse complement strand
GGCTCTGGCTCTGGCTCTTTAGTTTGTGATTCGTCGCTAGACTCGTCAACAAGAAAAGCATCAGATTCAAAGTTTTCATCGCCTAACAGCGCGGTAAAGTAATCATCGATTGCTTGTTCACTCGATAAACTTGGTTGCGTCAATGTCGATTCGTTATTCGCGCTCATTTATCGCTAACCTCTCGAGATAAATAAGCAGCTGTTTATAAGCAAATACACCACGGCTACCC
>NZ_JBFRSN010000796.1:0-900 GCF_041473595.1 Vibrio sp. 10N.222.46.A1 | reverse complement strand
GCTCTTACCACATGGTGTCGATGTCGGGCTATTTTCTACACCTGCACCAAGAGCAAAAGATTTACCAAGCAACCACCGCCCTATTGCTGGTTTTTATGGCAGCCTTTCTAAGTGGCTTGATTATGAAATGATTGATCATGTCGCGACAGCAATGCCGGAATGGGACTTTGTATTTATTGGCCCAAATGAGCTTGATACGATCATGCTGCCTGAGTTGAGTAACGTACATTACCTTGGCCCACGTCCGCACTATACGCTGCCAAGCTATTCTCAACACTGGGATGTGAGCTTGTTGCCGTTTGTTGATAACGAGCAGATCCGAGCTTGTAGCCCACTCAAACTAATGGAGTACCTTGCGGCCGGCACGCCAATTATCACAACTCAATTCCCAGCATTAAAGCCATATCAAGAACATGTCACCACAGTTGGTAGTGTAAACCAAATGATTTGGGCGCTTGATCATGCACGCCAGCTGAGCAATTCACCAATCTCTGTCGTCGAACAAGAGAGCTGGCAGAACCGTGGTAACTTCGTACATTGGATGTTGGAGCTTTTATGAATAATCTTAAGTTGCGCTTACTAGTCATCCTAAATGCCATGTGGCGCCAACGCTACGTTATTGTTCTCCCAATCTTTATTTTGCCCTTTGTTGGCTTCGGTGTGAGCAAGTTGGCCCCGACTAAATATGACGCGCATACCAGTATGTTGATTCAAGAAACGGCCAAAATGAATCCATTCTTGGAAGACATTGCCGTTTCTACCATGCTCAAAGACCGCCTTAACGCGTTGAGAACACTACTTCATAGTCGACATGTGCTTTACTCGGTCGCTGATGAACTGCAATTAACCACGCCCGATATGCCTGAAATTGAGAAACAAGAGATCATTACTGACCTATCT
>NZ_JBFRSN010000795.1:0-374 GCF_041473595.1 Vibrio sp. 10N.222.46.A1 | reverse complement strand
GAATGCTGTTAGGACCAGTGAACTTACCAAAACCGTTAACAACTGTAACGTTACGCATCTTAGCCATACCGCCAAGACCGCCAGTCAGTTGATCAACTACTTTTTCTTTCCAGATACGGATCTTGCTGATGTCCGTCTGTGGCTCGCCGAATACAACGCCGTGCTCTGCCATCGCTTTTGCTTCTTCAATTACTTTAGATACGTGAAGAAGTGCTTTTGATGGAATACAACCAACGTTTAGACATACACCACCAAGAGTGCTGTAACGTTCAACTAGTACTGTTTCTAGACCTAAATCCGCACAACGGAATGCCGCTGAGTAACCAGCAGGACCTGAACCAAGTACAACAACTTGGGCTTTAATTTCTTTGCTC
>NZ_JBFRSN010000794.1:0-1278 GCF_041473595.1 Vibrio sp. 10N.222.46.A1 | reverse complement strand
GTCCTAACAGCATTCTTGTTGAAGGCGAAGGCGAAGCAACGACAGTTAACTTCGACAACGCAATCATTGCTGCGGGTTCTCGCCCAATCAAACTTCCGTTCATCCCACATGAAGACCCACGTATTTGGGACTCTACGGATGCACTAGAGCTAAACGAAGTGCCAGAAAAACTGCTTATCATGGGCGGTGGTATCATCGGTCTTGAGATGGGTACGGTTTACCACTCTCTAGGTTCTAAAGTTGAAGTTGTTGAGATGTTCGATCAAGTTATCCCTGCTGCGGATAAAGACATCGTTAAAGTATTCACTAAGCGCATTAAAGATAAGTTCAAGCTAATGCTTGAAACTAAAGTGACAGCGGTTGAAGCGAAAGAAGACGGTATCTACGTTTCAATGGAAGGCAAGAAAGCACCAGCAGAAGCTGAGCGCTACGATGCTGTTCTTGTTGCTATCGGTCGTGTTCCAAACGGTGCACTTATCGACGCTGAAAAAGCGGGTATCGAAGTTGATGAGCGCGGTTTCATCAACGTTGATAAGCAAATGCGTACTAACGTTCCTCACATCCACGCGATCGGTGATGTTGTTGGTCAACCAATGCTTGCTCACAAAGGTGTGCATGAAGGTCACGTAGCTGCTGAAGTTATCTCTGGTAAGAAGCACTACTTCGATCCTAAAGTAATTCCATCAATTGCGTACACTGAGCCAGAAGTAGCTTGGGTAGGTAAGACTGAGAAAGAAGCGAAAGCGGAAGGCCTGAACTACGAAGTTGCTACTTTCCCTTGGGCTGCTTCTGGTCGTGCAATCGCTTCAGACTGTGCTGACGGTATGACTAAGATGATCTTCGATAAAGAGACTCATCGTGTAATCGGTGGTGCTGTTGTTGGTACTAACGGTGGTGAACTTCTTGGCGAAATCGGCCTAGCAATCGAAATGGGTTGCGATGCAGAAGATATCGCACTGACTATCCACGCTCACCCAACTCTACACGAGTCTGTTGGTCTTGCTGCGGAAGTATTCGAAGGTTCAATCACTGACCTTCCAAATAAGAAAGCAGTGAAAAAGAAGAAGTAATTCTTTTTTTAGCCACTCGCTAATGTTTTTAAAAGCCGCTGATTCGTCAGCGGCTTTTTAATGTCTGAAGAAAAGATGGTCGTCATGCTTGTAAGAGATCCCCAACTCGCTCGTCCCTCGCTCTTGAGGATGACGACTTTTTAAAGTCAGGTTCTACATCATGAGCTGATTGGATAATGTGGCTATCTTCGTCATTCCCTAGACTGAC
>NZ_JBFRSN010000793.1:0-866 GCF_041473595.1 Vibrio sp. 10N.222.46.A1 | reverse complement strand
GAACAAGCTGCGAATATCATTGGTGAAGGCCTTCAAGCATTCACCAAACCCGGCAGTGTTGCTGAGCAACGCCAGGTCGGTATTGGCCACGGTGCATTGGCTGCACGTCTTCTAAATGAAGAAAGTCACTGCTTTGCTTTCCTTGCGGGCCATGAATCTTTTGCTGCTGCAGAAGGTGCGATTAAAATCGCACTCAACGTCAACAAATCACGTCACAACCCATTGAAGGTAATACTCAATGGTCTAGGTAAAGATGCGGCTTACTTAATTTCTCGCATCAATGGTTTTACCTATGTTCGCACTCAATACGATTACCAAACAGGTGAGCTTGTTGAAACAGAACGCCGCCGCTTCTCACAAGGCCCTCGCGGAGAGATTTTGTGTTACGGCGCTGATGATGTACGTGAAGGCGTGGCAATCATGCACAGAGAAGAAGTGGATGTGAGTATTACGGGTAACTCAACTAACCCAACGCGCTTCCAACACCCTGTTGCAGGTATCTACAAAGCAGAACGTACTCGCCAAGGTTTACCTTACTTCTCAGTTGCTTCAGGCGGCGGTACAGGTAGAACATTGCACCCAGATAACGTGGCAGCAGGCCCTGCGTCTTACGGCATGACAGATACTATGGGTAGAATGCACGCTGATGCTCAGTTCGCAGGTAGCTCTTCTGTTCCGGCTCACGTGGCAATGATGGGCTTCATCGGTATGGGTAACAACCCAATGGTCGGCGCGACGGTTGCATTGGCTGTAGCAGTAAGCGAATCTCAAAACGCATAACGACAACGTTGAGCGCCACGATCTATCCATAGAATAGAGTCCGTTAACTGAGAAACAAGCAATAACAGACGACCAAAACTCTACAC
>NZ_JBFRSN010000792.1:0-818 GCF_041473595.1 Vibrio sp. 10N.222.46.A1 | reverse complement strand
ATATTTATCTACTCTATTAGAGTAATTATCATTAATCAATCTATATGCTAATTTGTGGAAACTGTTTTTATATAATTCAACTGTTAATTCTCCAAAATGTTTATATTCATAATTATAAATCTCATCATTATCACCTCGGATTATTTTTTTAAGCTTTAGTAGTGATGCGTCTGTTTTATCAATTGCTTTTGAGTAGACACCCATCAAAGTGCGATCGGACTCTTCCATCTTGTTGATGACCCCAGCCATTTTTATATCACCATAAATTGCAATCCCTTCAGCGATGAGAACACCTATAACTGGGTTTATAGCTTCCGCAATTGACTCGGAGAAAATTGAGCCGATAACTTCCCCTGCAATTTCCGGTGCTATGTAGGAGCCCAAAAGAACGGCACCACCAGTGATTTCATCAGCATTTTTATTTTCTATGCCGTCAAGCAATTCTAATCCACCACTTACAACGGCAATAGCTCCACCAATTTTCTCTGCCAACTCCATTGCTCCGGTTTCAAATTCTGGTATAACCTCACCAATTTCTTCATTAGTAATCTTTTGGCCAATGGGAGTTTCTTTTTCTGATATCGGTGAGATGTCCTCTTGAAAATCATCAACCTCTTTTTCAAGAGTTGTAGTTTTACATGCTTCCCCCTCATCCAAAAGAAAATAGAAAGAGTTAGCACTATTGGCAAATAATACCGCTCCGATTGATAGTCCAATAGTGCTTATTTTAAACTTCATTGTCCATT
This sequence comes from Vibrio sp. 10N.222.46.A1, assembly GCF_041473595.1. NCBI lineage: Bacteria > Pseudomonadati > Pseudomonadota > Gammaproteobacteria > Vibrionales > Vibrionaceae > Vibrio > Vibrio sp. 10N.222.46.A1. The sequence goes on along the minus strand of NZ_JBFRSN010000792.1, from coordinate 72 downwards.
CCCCCGCCTAAAATATGATTTTTTGAAAATTTTTATGGAATTAAAAAATTGGTAAAACTGACAATAGACTCT
>NZ_JBFRSN010000791.1:0-3941 GCF_041473595.1 Vibrio sp. 10N.222.46.A1 | reverse complement strand
ATATAGTCACTGTAACTATGGGACCATCGAGAGCCAACCGAATTATTTGTATTTTCTTTTCCAAGCGCATTGTAAGTTAATGTGAATTCAATATTAGGTCCATACGCCGAATCAAACCAGATTGGCGTATCTTGAACAACGAGGTTGAGATTATTGAAGTCAAAGTGCCATATTGGTGCTCCTCTCGAAGAATGGCAATCATCTCCTGATTCCCCCCCTTTTTGAGCTTGACCTTGACCTTGTTCGTATGAACTATTTGGCCCTAAAGGGCCTGTAGGTGGTTCAACAGCAGGCGCACACGACTGCAGTAACGCTAACAATACGATTGCAAGCGCGACAAAAATTGCCAAAAGCATCTAAGTTTCCTTAATCGGATTTATGGGTTTAACGGAGTTTCAATTAGAAGGCTTTCTGCCGAGAGTAACGCATCTAACTTATTGGTAGCTTTGTTCATTATCAAAGGACCCAATCTGAATTCGAAATCGTAGTGCATAGCAAGTGACGACTCAGGTCCACTCGACACCTTCGACCTACGATTTATTAATTCTTCATCCGTAAGCGCTCGGTTCCAGAGTTGCACGTTGTCAATCTGAGCATTTACAGGATAAGCCCCCCCAAATGTAATAGGCTCCGTACTCTGTCCACTAAAACGAATATTCGATAAGGTCCCAACTAACTGACCATCAATATATGCTTGAGCGTTAGGGGCTTGGTATCGAAGAGTAAAGTGATACCATTGTTCACTATTTAAACTAGCACTATTATTTCGACTTTCATCACCAACGCCGTAACTCAAATCACCGTTTTTATTTAAACCAATGTAAAAACGATGTTTATTATTGTCATCAGAACCAACGTACTGTAATAGCCCCTTAAGTTGGTTAAACTTGATATCAAACATTAATGTTTTGTCTTCAGAATTAGGATAAATCCCCGTTACAACGTGGCTATTTTTGTTACCATCCAATTGCAGTACACCACTCGATATAGATATACCTTGCTCTCCTTGAGCCAACTTTACTGCTTTGTACCAATCAGTAAATGAGTACCAATTGGTGATACCATCACTATTGCTATCTTTGTTGCCATCCCTAACACGCAAAGCGCTCCCTTCTTCAAGCTCAAACCCATCGAACATGCTATCCCCATCTATATCTGGATCGCATGCAGAGACAAGTATTTCTAATTCTTGTCGATCGGATAATCCATCGTGATCGGTATCGTTTGTTGTGGCATCAACACACATTTTCGCTTCAACGTAATCCGGGATAGTATCTAAGTCAGTGTCATTGACTTGATGACTTTCAAGCTCAATATCATCGACCAACTTTAGGTCGAATTGATCATTGGCGTGATTTTTTACCCATTCTCCTTTCACCGACGAAAAGTCATAAGACGCGATTAAACCCTCGATATGCTCCTTAGGATGCAGCGCCATGAAGCGGTGGAGTTTTGGTTCAGACAAGGCTCTGTCCCATATCTGCACGTTATCAATAAGGCCAGTGTAAAAATCAGAAGCCATTCCCGACTTATTCAAAGCGCCCAACCAAAGTGCATGTTCGAAGGGAGCAGAAATCGTCGACCAAGAACGTATTGTTTCTTCTGTTAATTGTCCATTGAGGTATAGTTGAATATGATCATCATTTACGACTAACGCGATGTGGTTCCAATCATCCGTCGAGTATTCCGGCTCTCTAAAAGAATAACCACTCGATTTGTCTTCACCCCATGCGAACTTCTTCTGCGCATACTGAATTCCAACGTAATAATGCTGGTCGGCAGTTTCACTTACACCGGATAACTGTGATTCTTCACTGGTTGATTTAAACCAATACATTAAGGTTGAATCACCGTTTTCTGGGAAGAAAGACGTAATTGCATAACCTTTACTCGCCGACAAGGCGCCAAATTCGACCACTGTTTCAGGCAATTGCTCTGTTTGTATCTTTCGATATTCATCCCAGTTGGAAATACCGTTGCCATTGCTGTCAAAATTAGCATCAGTAATCAAGCCATCACTACCGTGAGAACGCTCAAAGTCATCCGTCAAGCCATCATTATCACTGTCAGGATCGCAAGGGTTAGTAATCAAAATGAATGGTTTGCCAACTGAGAGTTCATCACCATCATTAACGCCATCACCGTCGCTATCAGCCGTTAACCCATCAGTACAAAAAGCTAACTCTAATCGGTTAACAAGACCATCGCCGTCAGTATCTTCGTCTGTTGGCTCAGCAACTAAGTAAGCGCCTTGCGTTAATTTGAGATCGTATCGTCCTGTTGCTTTATTTTTCACCCAATCACCTTGGGAGTGAGTAAAGTCATACCATGCAGCAAGATTGCTATCCGAAGCTTTGGGCGCAGTAAACATATACTGGTAAATTTCAGTTGCGTTTAATGACCGCTCCCAAATACCAACATTATCAAGTAACCCCTTCATATGTTCTTTAGAGAAGCCTACATCATTAACGGCTCCAAGGTAGGTGGCCCACACATTCGGTAAGTCTGCGCGCAATGGGTATTTTTCATCTACGAGTTGCCCGTTAAAGTATAATTTTGCTTTTCCTTGATTTGACAAGACGAGAGCTAAATGTGCCCATTCATCCGAATTAAGTTTTGCGGCAGTATATGATGTGCTGTGCTCGTCACCATATTTTACTTTATCGTATGAAAAACCAAGTTTATGTGTATCCATGTTCCCTGATCTTTGCTCTTTACTTGGCTGATACTTAACCCAAAACATCAACGTCATGTCATGTGACAACGAGAAGTGATTGGTAATTGCGTACCCATTGTTATCCGTTAACTGCAAAGAACGTGAGGATTCAATGATGTCGTCTTGTGACAACTGTTCAACTTGATGCTGGGCATACGCTTCCCAAAGGCTCAAATTGGGATGATTTACAGAACTTTTCCCTGCGTTACTCTGAAGCGGATCACTGTTTTGTTCTAACTCAAAATCATCCGGAATATTATCCCTATCACTGTCCCATAAACAGGGGTCTGTAATTGTTAAATATTGGGAATTGACCCCATATTCCTGACCATCCAATAGACCATCACCGTCTGTGTCAGCTTGGGTTTCATCTAAACAGCTTGCAAGTTCTAACTTGTCATCTAAACCATCCAGGTCTTGATCAAGTATCGCTTGCTCTGGAGAGATTTTAGCTCCTTGAACCAGCTTTAAATCATACAGCCCTGTGACGCCATTTTTTACCCAACCACTCCTAGTGTGGTTAAAGTCATACAGCCATTGCAATGAGCTGTCTTGTTGGGGAGTTGGTGGCGTAATCATATAGCGTCTAACCTCTTCTAGGCTTAATACGCGTTGCCACAACATGACATTGTCCATTTGGCCGTTCATATGACGATCCGCTAGACCTTCAATATTAGTTGCACCCAAGAAAAACGGATAACCAATCATTTTAAGCGCACTTTCATTCACATCTACCATTTGACCATTAACATAAAGCTTCGATTTTAAATCACTTATAGTTAACGCAATATGGTTCCACTGATTATTGATTAAATCGTGGTGATGAGCGACAGAACCACTACTACCAACCCAATAAAGAGGGCCATACATACTGTGTCCTAAAGACAAAATCACATCATTCGTTATATCACTAACACCACTCATTGATTTGTCATACACGAAAAGATCTTCGTTCGGCTTATACCAAAACATAATGCTGGTAGGTTGCTCTTTTGGGTAATAACCTGAGATGGCGTACCCTTTTGTCTCTTCTATATCCAAAACGTTAGGCGCAACCTGTTCAATAGAGGAGAGAAATTCATCACTGCGGTTTATATATTCAACATACCTATCCCAGTTTGGCTTATTAACTTCAGCATCAATAAGATGGCCATCGGCTAACGTTGGATTCATGTTGTTATCGATTTCAAATGCGTCATCAATACCATCATTGTCAGTATCAGAG
>NZ_JBFRSN010000790.1:0-7948 GCF_041473595.1 Vibrio sp. 10N.222.46.A1 | reverse complement strand
GATAACCCAATGCTGATAGGATCAGCGAAGTAGGGGCAGGAAGCAAATGTTACCAAGACTTCAACTCAATGCTGATGTCGATCCAGTAGTCGTACGCTTTTTAGATGAACTAAAAACAGCGGGCTTTACTGGCGACATTGAATCTCAATATTCTAGCCGTTTGGCTGTGGCGACTGATAACAGTGTCTATCAGCAATTGCCGCAGGCAGTTATTCTCCCTAAAACAACCCAAGACGTTGTGCTGCTCGGTAAAGTGGGTGCAAAATCTGCTTACGAACGCGTGACCTTTTCCCCTCGTGGCGGTGGTACCGGTACTAACGGACAGTCTTTAACAAAAGGCGTCGTGGTTGACCTGTCTCGTTATATGAACAAGGTTCTTGAGATTAACGAGCAAGAAGGCTGGGTAAGAGTTCAGTCAGGTATCGTTAAAGACCAATTGAACGATGCTGTGCGTCCGTATGGTTACTTTTTCTCTCCAGACCTTTCTACCAGTAACCGAGCAACCTTAGGTGGCATGATCAATACCGATGCTTCGGGCCAAGGGTCATTGAAGTACGGTAAAACGTCTGACCATGTGTTGTCGCTGCAAGCGGTCTTCGCAGATGGTTCATGTCTCGAATCCGATTTATCACACGGCTTACCTGCTGAAGGTGAATTTGCTCACCATGCCCTTGCAGTAACTGAAGCCGTTTGTCGAGATAAGCGCGCTCAAATTCTTAATAAATTCCCACCATTGAACCGCTTCTTAACTGGTTACGATTTAAAGAACGCAATCAACGAAGAAGACGATAGCTTTGACCTGACTCGTGTTCTATGTGGTGCAGAAGGTTCATTAGCATTCATCACTGAAGCAAAGCTGAACCTCACGCCGATTCCAAAAGCACGAACGTTGGTTAACGTGAAATACAATACGTTCGATTCTGCACTGCGTAATGCGCCGTTCATGGTAGAAGCGAAAGCGCTGTCTGTTGAAACCGTTGACTCAAGAGTATTGAACCTAGCGAAACAAGACATTGTTTGGCACACCGTGAGCGATTTGCTGATGGATGTTCCAAATAAAGAGATGCTTGGCATCAACATGGTTGAGTTTGCAGGCCAAGATGAAGCGGAAGTTGAACAACAAGTTCAAGCGCTGACCGCACAGCTTGAAAGCATGGTAGAAACTGAAGAAGCCGGTGTGATTGGCTTCCAAGTGTGCAGTGATTTGGCGAGCATTGGCCGAATCTACAACATGCGTAAGAAAGCGGTAGGCCTATTAGGTGCGGCGAAAGGCCGAGCTAAGCCAGTCGCTTTTGCTGAAGATACCTGTGTACCACCAGAAAACTTGGCCGACTTCATCTCTGAATTTAGAGTATTACTCGATTCAAAAGAGTTGAACTACGGCATGTTTGGTCACGTGGATGCGGGCGTACTGCACGTTCGTCCTGCTTTAGATTTGTGTGATCCGATGCAAGAAGCATTGATGCATGAAGTCTCTGATGAAGTGGTTAAGCTGGTGGCTAAATACGGCGGCTTGATGTGGGGTGAACACGGTAAAGGCTTCCGTTCTGAGTATGGTCCTGACTTCTTTGGTGAAGAGCTGTTTACCGAATTAAGACGAGTTAAAGCGGCATTTGACCCGCATAACAAGATGAACCCAGGCAAGATCTGTACGCCGTTAGAAAGCGATGCTGAGTTGGTGAAAGTCACTGATACCAAGCGTGGTTTCTACGATCGTCAGATCGACGTACAAGTCCGTGATAGCTTCAAGCAAGCGATGGAATGTAATGGTAACGGCTTGTGTTTCAACTACGATACGAGTTCGCCAATGTGTCCTTCGATGAAAGTCACGGCTGACCGTCGTCATTCACCAAAGGGCCGTGCAGGCTTGGTTCGTGAATGGTTGCGTCAGTTAACGGAACAAGGCGTCGATATTCTCGATTTAGAGCAAGAAGCGCTGAAGGACAATACTCCGATTAAAACCATGGTGGAACGTGTTCGTAACACGATGAACAAACGCCATGAGTACGATTTCTCACATGAAGTTCATGAAGCGATGAACGGTTGTTTGGCGTGTAAAGCGTGTGCGAGCCAGTGTCCTATTAAAGTTGATGTACCAAGTTTCCGTTCTCGATTCTTAAACATCTACTATTCGCGTTACCAGCGCCCAGCAAAAGACTATTTAGTCGCTAACATTGAAACCATGCTGCCGCTGATGGCGAAAGCGCCAAAAGTAGTGAACGCTGCATTGGGTCAAAAGTGGATACAAACGGCAACGGCTAGGACGGTCGGTTATGTTGATGCTCCTTTGATGTCGGTACCTACACTTAAAAATCGTCTGGCGAGCAAAGAGCTGCAACTCTTCGACTTACAGTACTTAGAAGGCTTGTCTTCTGAAGAGAAGAAACAGCATGTGCTGATCGTTCAAGACCCGTTCACTAGCTTTTATGATGCGGAGGTGATTGAAGACTTCGTCACTCTGGCTCAAAAACTTGGTAAAACTCCGGTGTTGCTGCCGTTTAAGCCAAATGGTAAAGCTCTGCACATTAAAGGCTTCTTAAGTCGTTTTGCGCGTGAAGCGAAATCAACATCGGATTTCTTGTCGATGGTGGCGGATATCGGTATTCCTTTGGTGGGTGTGGACCCGGCTCTTGTGCTTTGTTACCGCGATGAATACGTAGAGATCTTAGGTGACAAACGTGGCGACTTTGATGTGCTTACCGTGCATGAATGGTTAATGCCATCGTTAGGTGAGTTCGAAGCACGTTCAGCAAGTGAAGATATGTGGTACTTGTTTGCTCACTGTACTGAGAAAACCAAAATGCCGAACGCTGAAAAAGAGTGGGGCACTATCTTCAAGCACTTTGGTGCTGCGTTAACCAGCGTTCCGGTTGGCTGTTGTGGTATGGCGGGCACCTTCGGGCATGAAGTTGATAAGTTACAAATGTCGAAAGACATATACGGTTTAAGCTGGAAGCCTCAAATGCAGGACTTACCAAAAGATCGTTGTTTGGTGACGGGTTATTCTTGCCGTAGCCAAGTGAAGCGTTTTGAAGGTGAGAAGCTTGCTCACCCATTACAAGCGCTAGCAAAAATTCTTTAATACATTTAGCCCAGCAATTGCTGGGCTTTTTTCTAAACTAACAAAGGAATGTTAATAAGGAAAAGTATGAATTTTCTAGAATTAAAAGTATCACCCGTTGCACTGTTCATTATTGTATTCGTAGCATCATACTTCTGCGCTCAGCAGTTGAGCCAAGGAACATTGGCAATGCCTTATCGAATGGTTGTGCTCGGTATCGGGATTGTCTTGAGTGGTGTTATTGGGATATCAGGCATATGGGAGTTTCGCAAACAGAAAACCACCGTTAATCCGATCAAAGTCGACACCGCTTCTGCAGTTGTGGACAGTGGAATCTTTGGCTACACGCGAAACCCAATGTATCTAGGGCTATTTATCCTACTGTTTTGTTTTGGCTACTTCTTCCAAAACCTGTTCAGTGTCTTACTCAGTTTTGTATTCGTAATCTACATGAATCAGTTCCAAATTAAGCCAGAAGAACGCGCTCTAGAGCAATTATTCGGTGCGGAATATGTTGATTACAAACAAAAGGTTAGGCGCTGGATTTAGTTCTGACTTGAATACAGGCTTGAGTGACTTGATGTCATTAGTCATCGAAATAAAAAAGCCCAGCTTGTGATACCAAGCTGGGCTTTATTGATCTTGTCTCTAGTTATTTACATCAAGTGATGTAAATAAGAGTGCTGATTAAGCGGCAGCTGCGAACTGAGCTAGAAACATCTCTTTACGTTCGTTGAAGCGGTTTACTAGGTCGTCTACAGAAGCTTGGTCGTATGGCTTAAGACCACTTGCTACCATGCGCTTTACGCCTTTACCGACTACTTCACCGTCTTCTTTGAAATCAAAGTTCAGTGTCACGATGCCACGCTTGCCTTCAACATCAAAAGTCGCACCAGAGAATTCAACTTCTGGGTGAGATAGGTCTAGGCGAGTAAATTCAACTTCCATGCTCTCGTAAATCACAAGAGGACGTTGGCAGTTGATCATCATTTGTTGTTCTTCCATAAGAGGAACCATGATGTGTGGGAAGTTCATGCCTGAGAACTTAACGTAGTTTGTTACTACGTGTTCGATGAATGCTTGATCGTGGCTCTTTTCACCTTCACAAGACATGTGTAGGTACTCTTTGCCTTTCTCGTCAACCAGTGAGCTTTCTTTCTCACACTTGTTGTCAACGCTTAGCGCAATACCGTTACCCACCATACCTGAAAAATCAAAACGCATTTTTTGGCTGATGCCTTCTTTTTGCAGAAGTACTGCAAACAAAAGATCGCCAGGCACGCAGAAGCGTTTGTTGTCTTCATCGTGAATTGGGTTGAAGTCAGCGGCTACTTTTTTAGCAAAGTGGCTAGCTTGTTCACGAGTGAATTGAAATTGATTGTCTTCAGTAGAAAAGTAAGGTATCAGAAACATAGTATCGCTATTAGTCATCAAATCTGGCGGGGATTATAGCTAACTAACTTGGTTTTAATGGTCTATCCAGTTTACGAGGGCCGAAAAAGGAGGGAGATTGGTGAGCGGGACTTTTGGTGCCGTAAAAATAATAAAAGTCTAGAAAATCTAGACCTTTATTTATATAAGCTTATTTTTTATTAGGGAAGAACCACTTATCTAAGTAATCACTCATCGGTGCAAAAGCAAGGTTTGCGTAGTTAAATGGGTAATTAGCGGTTGTTGTTTCACCACTTGCAATTTTACCAATTGCCGTAAAACCTTTTGGTTGGTTTGCGTCTTTCAGCTCGTTCGGGTATTTACCGTTAGCAGGGTTTACTTTGTATTCATAAACTAACCCCAAAAATGCACCAGGGTTGAGGTTCTTTTTGATAGTGTGGGTATAGTCTAACTTGCCGTTTGAAATCTCATCGCCTTCGTCATTAATGCTCGTACCATTATCGGCCAGACATTTACTCGGAGTGCCATCAATACGATCTGAACCTAATTGTCCGTTACCGTAATTACATTCGTTATATTTTAGGTAACCTAGAGCTTGTGTACCGGTTCCTATTTTCTTATTAACAAGAGTCTTGAAGCCTTCGTAGCTCTTAGTTAACTCGGCACCTACGGCTGTATTGTTGTCACCATCAACGTAGTAATCGAAAACTTGCATAAGCTTTTGATATGTCGTGGTACTTAGTGTTTCATCCATCCCCGATCTTGTAGTGTAAATCAATTCTAAGCCATTGATATTAGGGCTGCTCGCATAGATGTTTTGTGCAAGTGCAATAATGAACTTACCGTGGGCTGTTGATGGATTTGGCTCTTCTTCGGAAATGCCAATGAGTATTTTTTTCTGGCTAAACTGTTTTCTTACATCATCATGAGCCCATTTAAGCAAATTTTCGACTTGCAGTTTTACGGCATCTTGCTGAACTTGAGTAATGTTTGGACCAATCGGCAGAATGTAAATACCTTTTTCAAAAGCACAGTTTGGCACTTCAGCTGCTGTTGAACAGTTTTTAATGCTGGTATAGGTCGCGACTTTCGTTAGCGTTGGAGTCGTTGGAGTCGTTGGAGTCGTTGGAGTCGTTGGTTTTGCTGGTGCTTTATTGCTTGAGTCTGATCCACAGCCGGCTAAGAATAAGGTGCTGATAAGGGCTGTTGTAAGCAGGATTGGGGATTTTTTTGTTATCATTGGTAATGAACTTTCCGACGGTGAGTGATGATTTTTCGGATAGTCTCACTCCTATCAATAAGTGTATTCATTTTTTATGGACAAGTGGGCTGTAACGAGAGTACAGCCCAGTATACGGAAAGTACTAAAAACTTGACAGTGTTCCTTCTGGCATTAGGTGGTTATGAACGGATAACTTGAGTAACAGGTTAGCTTGTTCAATATCTGGAGCAAAATATCTGTCTTTATCGTAGAAGCTCACTTTCTCACGCAAAATCTGCTTCGCTTCTTCCACACGAGGGGAAGATAGATTAGGCGCTCGGAAGTCGAGTCCTTGTGCTGCTGCTAAATATTCTACTGCCAATATCCCACGGGTGTTTTCAGCCATGTATCTAAGCCTACGCGCGGCAAAGGTGGCCATTGATACGTGGTCTTCTTGGTTGGCAGAAGTAGGTAGGCTGTCTATTGACGCCGGATGAGCCAAGGTTTTGTTCTCACTTGCCAATGCTGCAGAGGTAACCTGAGCAATCATAAAGCCAGAGTTCACGCCGCCGTTATCGACCAAGAAAGGTGGAAGTTTGCTTAGTGCGCTATCAATCAGCAGCGCCATTCTACGTTCTGACAAGCTACCGATTTCAGCTATCGCTAGTGCAAGGTTATCGGCTGCCATTGCGACGGGCTCTGCGTGGAAGTTACCACCTGAAATGATGTCGCCATCGTCAGCGAAAACAAGCGGGTTGTCGGATACGGCATTCGCTTCAATCGTTAAAGTCTCTGCTGAGTTACGAATCTGCTGCAAACAAGCACCCATCACTTGAGGTTGGCAACGCAGTGAGTAAGGGTCTTGAACCTTTTCACAGCAAGTGTGTGATTCGCCAATTTCACTCTTTTGATCAAGCATATGGCGGTAAGCAAGTGCTGCATCCATTTGGCCACGATGACCACGAACGCGGTGTATACGAGGGTCAAACGGACGACGGCTACCTAGCGCGGCTTCTACAGACATTGCACCACACACGGTTGCAGACGCGAATAAGTCTTCAGCTGCAAACAGACCTTCTAATGCAAATGCTGTCGATGCTTGTGTGCCGTTTAACAGAGCTAAGCCTTCTTTCGGAGCGAGTGTTATTGGCTCCAAGCCTGCGATCTGCATTGCTTCTAAGCCAGTGATGATCTTGCCGTTGTGGCGTGCTTGGCCTTCACCTAGCAGTACCGTACTCATGTGGGCGAGGGGAGCAAGATCTCCTGAAGCACCCACAGATCCTTTTTGTGGAACACATGGGTAAACCTGTGCGTTCACAAGATCGATAAGGGCATTAATCACTTTGAGGCGGATACCAGAGTAACCGCGAGACAAGCTGTTAATCTTTAACACCATCATCAAGCGAACAGTTTCATCAGACATGAATTTACCAATGCCCGCCGCGTGAGAAAGCACGATACTTTTCTGTAGTACTTCTAAATCCTCAGGGGCGATTTTGGTATTTGCTAACAAGCCAAAACCCGTGTTGATGCCATACACAGTGCGATCTTCAGCAATCACTTGTTCGACAACGTGCATGCTCGCTTCTATATCAGGAATCGCTGCAGGATCGAGAGATAAATTCACAGGGCTACGGCTAATCTTACGCAGTTCAGGCAGGCCTAGAAGTCCTGGCTTAAGTAATAAATTCAACATGTTTTCTCCAGACATTAAAGGCGACGAAGTTCTTCGTTTAGCATAGGTAAATCAAGCTTCTGCTCTTTAGCACACTGCTTGGCAATATCGTAACCCGCATCAGCATGACGCATAACGCCAGTAGCCGGATCATTGTGAAGTACACGAGCAATACGTTGTGATGCATCTTCGCTACCGTCACAACAAATCACCATACCTGAGTGTTGTGAGAAGCCCATGCCAACGCCGCCGCCATGGTGCAGAGAAACCCATGTTGCGCCACCAGCTGTGTTCAGAAGGGCATTCAAAAGAGGCCAATCAGAAACTGCATCAGAGCCATCCATCATGCCTTCTGTTTCGCGGTTCGGGCTTGCTACTGAGCCCGAATCTAGGTGGTCACGACCGATAACAACTGGTGCTTTCAGTTCGCCATTTTTCACCATTTCATTGAATGCTTGTCCTAAACGTTCACGATCTTTCAAGCCAACCCAACAAATACGAGCTGGTAGGCCTTGGAACTGAATACGTTCACGCGCCATATCTAGCCAGTTGTGTAGATGCGGGTTATCTGGAATCAATTCTTTTACTTTTTGGTCTGTTTTGTAGATGTCTTCAGGGT
>NZ_JBFRSN010000789.1:0-2521 GCF_041473595.1 Vibrio sp. 10N.222.46.A1 | reverse complement strand
AATTCATTGTTTGAAGTGTGTATTTTAGATACAAAAACGGCCACATTACGTGGCCATTCTGTTTGAATGATTTTGAATTAAACGAATATAGAAGCTATGGCTTTTGCTGTAGCTTCAGATTTATGCACCGTTATCTTCTTTCTCTTCTTTGAGATCAGCAAGTTGTTGTTCCAATTCAATAAGCTTAATTTCAGCCTCAACTTCAGCAACTCGTTTTTCTGCATCGGTGCGATTGTCTTGCGCTAGACCGTCAGCAGTAACTTGGGTTCGTTGTGCGTTTCTTGCATCGTCCGTATCTTTCATTGAACCCGCAACGCCACCGGTCACGCCACCTAATGCAGCGCCCTTTACGGCTAAACTCGCATCTCCAGTTAGAGTGCCTGCTGTCGCTCCTAATAAAGCACCACCCACAGCACCACGATTACGTGCAGCATTCTCATTTTCGTTATCCATTGCTGGTGATGCGCAACCAGAAAGAGTCACAATCAGTGTCGCTAAAAGAAAAGGTTTAGTGAATTTCATAGGAGTCTCGCTTAGTTCTTCGTTTGGAGTAGAGCCATCTTAAGCAGAACCGTTAATGAGATAAATAAAGCCACGTTTAGACGATACATCATGTTCAGTTATATATCATTCAACCATCGCATAAGTGCTTGTTGATATATATCTTTGAGCTCGCCTTAGCCTGACAAACAAAAAAGGCGACCAATTAGGTCGCCTCAATCGCTCTTTCTCTATAATTATTCTCTTTCAGATGTCGCTCTTAGCCTTTGGACCAAAAGTTTTGCATATTATCTGCACTAGGTGGTGGCCTAACACCGCAATCTCGATAATGATTTTTATCGCCGATCCCCAGTATCTTGCCATTTTCGTCATTAATCATAGCGGCAACTTTAACACCGTCTCCCACATGACGAGTCAACACGACAATTTCACCGGCTCTTTCAGACCTTACCGCGCCTAAGATTTGATATTCGTAGCGACCTTTCCTTGAATTAACGATCATCTTCGAGTTAATAGGATCAGCTTCGTACCCTACGCCAATATCAAAAACCGCTTGATACAAATCGACACCAGTCTTAGATACGCATTTAAATACCTTAGGATGACTCAAGGGTTCTAACAACGTTCTGCTGATATCATTCTTTGAAATGGCAGCATTAGCAGCACCACTAACAAGTAAAGTTATGAGTAAAAGGTAGGCTCGCATAAAAAGACCTCAATATGTGGGATTCATAATGAGGTCATATTAAGCGCAATGGGTAAGCGGATGAATAAAGTAGAGTTTAGGTAAACCATCACGTTTGGCTATGCGTTTATAAACGCACCAAATAGAGATTAACTAATCTTCAAAGTTCATCTACCGAGCTTTTCTGCAATTTCCGTTAAGCTTGTTGGATCATCAATAGTTGAAGGCACCACATATTGCTCACCTTCGGCTATCTGTCGAATAGTTCTACGCAAGATCTTACCTGAGCGCGTCTTAGGCAGCCTCTCAACCACCAAGGCTTGCTTAAAACATGCAACCGCACCAATCTCGTTACGAACCTTACCCACTAGCTCAGCTTGCAGTTCAATGCTATCTACTTTCACGCCATCTTTTAGCACAACTAAACCCAGTGGCAATTGCCCCTTCAAATCATCGTGAATACCCACAACAGCACATTCAGCAATGGCTGGGTGACCGCCAACGATCTCTTCCATTTCACCAGTAGACAATCGATGTCCTGCGACATTAATCACATCATCAATACGCCCCATGATAAATAGGTAACCATCATCATCGAGATAACCACCGTCACCAGAAACATAATAGCCCGGGAACTGACTCAGATAGCCAGATTCAAATCGATCATGATTGCGCCAAACCGTCGGTAGACAACCTGGTGGCAATGGGCGTTTAAGAGCCACAAATCCTTGTTGATTAGGCTGGGCGACCTCACCTAGTTCATTGAGGATCTCCACTTGATAACCCGGTACAGGTTTCGTTGAAGAACCTGCTTTCACTGGCAAAGACTCTAGCCCTGTTGGATTAGCAGAAATAGCCCAACCAGTCTCCGTTTGCCACCAGTGGTCGATAACCGGTTTATTGGTATGAGATTCAACCCAATCCAATGTTGGCGGGTCCAAACGCTCGCCAGCCATGAAAATCGACTTGAGTGATGATAAGTCATACTTGGTGAGCAACTCACCTTCAGGATCTTCTTTCTTAATGGCTCTAAATGCCGTTGGAGCAGAAAACAAAACATCGACGTTGTATTCTTCACACACACGCCAGAATGCGCCGGGATCTGGCGTTCTGACTGGCTTGCCTTCAAACAAAATGGTCGTGCAGCCATGAATCAATGGCGCATATACAATGTAGGAATGCCCCACTACCCAGCCGACATCAGAAGCCGCCCAAAACACGCCATCTTGCGGCATATCGTAGATAGTGCTCATCGAGTATTTCATGGCGACCGCGTGACCACCATTGTCACGTACCACGCCTTTTGGCTTGCCCGTCGTCCCTGATGTATACAAT
>NZ_JBFRSN010000788.1:0-739 GCF_041473595.1 Vibrio sp. 10N.222.46.A1 | reverse complement strand
TAGCTCGAAAATGCCCCTTTATCAGCTAGAACAAGAACTCATTCATATCCTGTTAATGGCAATTTACCCTACAAAAAGTTATCCGAATTCAGTACATCTAGAAATTATGCTTCACTTAGCAGTCTAACCTCTCAATGTGGTCACTAACTTATTGATTACAAATTGAAGTGATAGGTGAAAGTCTGCATTATATGGGCGTAAAATGCGGCGCAGAGTCATATAGAAGGCGTTATGCTACAAGGAGTAAAAATGTTGAGATTTGATCAAGGTGATGCTCGATTTAACTTTCGAAGTGCTGCCGTTATTGTTCATGATAATCATGTGTTATTACATAGAGTTGTCGGAGATTCTTTTTGGGCGCTTCCCGGTGGTAGAGTTGAGTTTTTCGAAAACTCAGATGCTACATTGAATCGAGAGCTACTAGAAGAGTTAGGGGTAGAGTCGTCTGTTAAGAAGCATCTTTGGCACGTTGAAAGTTTCTTTGAACATGCAAATAAAAAGTATCATGAAATCGCTAACTATTTTTTTGTTCAACTAAGCGAACCTCATAGATTTCCATTGAACGAACCTTTTCGTGGTATTGAGTCTGGCGTCGATCTTGAGTTTAGGTGGTTTTCATTGAACGAGTTGCCAGAAGTGGATGTAAAGCCAGAGTTTTTGCGTTTAGGTTTGTTAGATTTACCTTTAGAAACAAAGTACATCAAACTAAGTGAGATAGCAGGTAAGCGCGTCATGAACC
>NZ_JBFRSN010000787.1:0-890 GCF_041473595.1 Vibrio sp. 10N.222.46.A1 | reverse complement strand
GTTCATGACGCGCTTACACTCAAACTTCTCAGACTGCACATTTGATCGTACTTCACTAGTTGGAACGAAGTTTAAATTTTGCAATATGGTTAGTGCATCGTTTAAAGATTGTTTAATTCGTGGAGTGTTATTTAGAAAGTGTAATTTAGAGCATGCTGTATTTTCTGATTGTATTATTGCAGCATCGACTTTCGAGAAAGCAAAACTTAAGAATGCGCAATTTATAAACTGTAAGGTTATTAGCTCTACTAACTTACGTACATTTCTTCCAGAAAATTCTTTTGTTAATACTGAGTTTTACGACACTTATCCGTCTGAAAGCAGCTTCGACCTAGCCCTTGTGGATGTTGTAAATCAACTCAGAGAGCATGATTTTATCCGTAGGTCGACAGTCTTACATCGAAAAAAAGGAAAGCTGGATACAATCTCTTTAGGAGTCTTGGTTGAAGAGTTTGGTCAAAGTAATCTTGTCGCTATTCTTCCTGAGGCTGCGTTGTCAATTGAACGTGAATTTCATACACTCAGTTACATACAAAACGTATTGCGTAAGGTCATTAACGATGGTAGCTTTTAAGCCCCCGGTCTTGCCACCCATAGAACTCTGGTGCTAACGGTTAATGCTAGTCTACGGACTGATGCGGGGTTACAGCGTTAATTGTTTCAAAGTTAGAGGAGGTATTGCCTATGGTAATGGATGTTTTAACAATTTCATCTTTCGTTGCGTTAATTCTATACAAAGTGGTTGTAAATATCAGTTCTATGTTTGGTGGTGAGATTTACCTTCTGCGCTATAAAAAATCCCATACAAACGTATAAGGTGACAAGATACTTTTTCTCTTCTGATAAATGCGTTTTAGAACAATGCCTCTAAAACGTTTATGTCCAAAAAT
>NZ_JBFRSN010000786.1:0-4182 GCF_041473595.1 Vibrio sp. 10N.222.46.A1 | reverse complement strand
TGTTCTTACAAGCGATTGGTGACTTTACTGATTGGCTACGCGTACAACCAGAAACCGACCACGTGGCCACGCTTTCCGATGTTTACATGCGTTTGAATAAGAACATGCATGGCGATGACGACAGTTACTACCAACTGCCACTTAACCGTGAACTCGCCGCGCAATACTTACTGCTTTACGAAATGTCTCTGCCATACGGTTTGGACTTGAACAACCAAATCAACGTCGATAAATCATCGATCAAAATGGTGCTGACGGTGGACAACCTAGGCAGTGTGGAATTGGTTGAACTCGAAGAGCGCATCTACTCATGGTTTGCGGCTAATGCACCTCAGTATGAAGTGGTCGCATCGAGCCCATCACTGATGTTTGCTCACATTGGCGAAACCAACATGGCGAGCATGCTATCGACTCTGCCTATCACCTTAGTACTTATCTCTGGCCTGATGATCTTTGCATTGCGCTCGGTTCGCTTAGGTTTAATCAGCCTAGTGCCAAACATTGCCCCGGCAATTGTCGGCTTTGGTTTGTGGGCGCTTATCTCTGGTGAAATCAACCTAGGTTTGTCAGTCGTGGTCACGCTCACACTGGGTATCGTTGTCGATGATGCAGTGCACTTCTTAAGTAAATACCAACGCGCAAGAATGGAAGGGAAATCAGCAGAAGAAGCGGTGCGTTACGCGTTCCACACCGTTGGTCGCGCACTGTGGATTACCACTGTCGTGCTTGTGGCTGGTTTCTCTGTGCTGGCGATGTCGAGCTTCAGACTCAATTCCGACATGGGCTTACTCAGCGCGATTGTGATTTTTATAGCGCTGGTGGTCGACTTCATTTTGCTGCCTAGCTTGCTGATGATCTTCGACAAACAGACCCACTATGCAGATAAACCTCAGCACGAATCAAAGCTATCTAAAGCCGAGTTATCTAAAACAGAACTAACTAAAACAGGGCAAGCTAACCCAGCCGGCGAACTGTCGACTTCGACTAAATAAGGAATCGTCAGCCTGCTGCGGTGGGCTGACTCAAGGAGAAATTTATGAAAAGCGTTAAACAAACTCTCGTTACGACACTATTTGCTGTCAGTTCATTAAGCGTCGGCACCTTAACAATAGGCATATTCGCCGCTTTCCCTGCGTTAGCCGACCCTGCGAAAGGCCTAGAGATTGCCGAACAACGCAAAGCCGTCGATATGGGGTGGGGCGATTCAGTTGCGACCATGGAAATGCTACTTCGCAACAAACAAGGCGAAAGCAGCTCACGCCTAATGCGATTGAAGTCGTTAGAAGTGGATGACGATGGCGACAAAGGACTGACCATTTTTGATGAGCCTCGCGACGTAAAAGGCACGGCTTTCTTGAACCATTCACACATCTCTAAATCGGATGACCAATGGTTGTATCTGCCTGCATTGAAGCGTGTAAAACGCATCTCTTCGCGCAACAAATCGGGCCCGTTTATGGGCAGTGAATTTGCTTATGAAGACTTGAGCTCGTTCGAGTTAGGAAAGTACACCTTCAACTACATTGAAGACGCCAAAATTGAAGGTGTTGATACCTTTGTTTTAGAGCAGGTTCCGACCGACAAAAACTCTGGCTACACCATGCAGAAAGTATGGCTAGACCAACAATATTACCGCCCCGTTCAAGTGGAGTTTTACGACCGTAAAGGCGCATTGTTGAAAACCCTCTCGTTCCAAGACTACAAACAATACCTAAACCAATACTGGCGCGCGCACACCATGTCGATGCAAAACCATCAAACAGGCAAAAGCACCGTTTTAACCACGACAGATTTAGCGTTCCAAACCGGTCTTAAGGACAAAGATTTCCAGAAAAACACACTGAAACGTGCAAAGTAAGGCAAGAATATGAAAAGGATTGTGTTAACAGGAACGCAGTTATCTTTAACCTTGGCAGCGACCGTTGGACTCATGCAGGTGTCGTTGCCATGTGTGGCGGCTGGAATTAGCTCTGAGTTCGTAGAACAGATCACCCCACAGCTCGCAGGGCAGATTAACCTCGAACACAGGCAGTTCTTTAGTGACGGTTTGCAAGGGCAAGATAAAGGACAAAGCTCACTGGTGTTGCAACCAGAGTTTTACTGGGAGCAAGAGGAGGGCAACGGCAGCTTTACCTTCACGCCGTTTTACCGCCTAGACAGCGAAGACGATGAGCGAACCCATGGCGACGTTCGTGAAGCTCTGTATCTCAATTATTGGGACGATTACGAATTGCGAGCCGGTGTCGGCAAGGTGTTTTGGGGTGTAACCGAATCGGCGCACTTGGTGGATGTGGTAAACCAAACCGATGCCATTGAATCGGTCGATGGTGAATCTAAGTTGGGTCAGCCTATGGTGCACTTTACCTCAATCAAAGACTGGGGAACCATTGATGCCATGTTACTGCCGTATTTTCGTGAGCGTACCTTTGCAGGGGAAGACGGTCGATTAAGGTCGACTGTACCTGTATCGGACGATGCGCTTTACGAATCTTCGAGAGAAGAAAAGCACGTTGATGTAGCGCTGCGCTATAGCCAAATGTACGGCGATTGGGATGTCGGTTTAAGCTATTTAGGCGGCACAAATCGCGACCCTTATTATCGTGTAGAAGGCAATCAGCTAAAGCCGTATTACGCGCAAATGCAGCACTTCGGACTCGATGTGCAAGGCATTATTGGTGACTGGTTATGGAAGCTGGAAAGCATTTATCGCGACAGCTACGACAACCACACAGGCGTCGCGACAGGCTTTGAATACACATGGGTTGGGGCGCTTGAATCGTATTGGGACATCGGCTTTATCGCTGAATACTTGTATGACAGCCGAGGCAATAACGCCCAAACCATCGGCCAAAACGATGTGTTCCTTGGGGCGCGTGTCGCCTTGAATGATGAAGACGGCACCGAAGTACTTACAGGCATTACTCAAGACTTAGACAACAGCGATGTCTACAGCGCCAAGTTGGAAGCCTCAAGCCGCATCAATAACAACCTCAAGTGGCGATTAAACGCTTGGTTGTTTGAGAATGAAACCCCAGAAGACTTACTGTTCTTCGCTCGTAAGGATGATTTTGTCGAAGTGGCGTTGGAGTATTACTTCTAAAGGCTCGATGTTTTAGCTTCAATTTTTAAGTTTAAATTCAGATTTTCTACGAATAAACCAAAGAGCGGTGGTCTTAAACCTCGCTCCTTGGTTTCAATTCTCACTCTTCTACTGAGCGCTTCCTAACATCACGCCTCAAACAAGGTTCTGTGAATGTAATCAAACTGTCTCACTTGGTGACGTTTTTGTATCGGTTTCTCTTTGATTTCATCGATTTCAATGAAATTCTGTTTTCTAACGTTAAATTTGCCGTGTTTTTAGTCAATAACTTGCTCTTTTAGCGATTCAATTTGGCATTGGTAGCGTGTTTGATTACTATGTGTAGCTATCTAAAAAAACTAATCATCCGATACGGACACTACCAACTGGTAGATGAGGAAATGATGCAACATCTAGAAGAGATCATTGCTAATGCAACGACTGCTATTGATACAGCAGATTCGTTAGTCGCACTTGATGAAGTGCGAGTTCAGTATTTAGGTAAGAAGGGTGAACTAACTCTTCAACTACAAAGCCTAGGTAAACTTCCACCTGAAGAGCGTCGCACTGCTGGTCAAGAGATCAACAAAGCGAAAGGTGCTGTTCAACAAGCGATCGCAGCTCGCAAAGACGCACTACAACGTGCAGAGCTTGAAGCGAAACTAGCTGAAGAAACTATCGATGTGAGCCTACCAGGTCGTCGCATTGAGAACGGTGGTCTTCACCCAGTTACTCGCACAGTTGAGCGTATCGAACAGTTCTTTGGTGAGCTTGGCTTTAGCACTGAGTCTGGCCCTGAGATCGAAGATGCATTCCACAACTTTGATGCACTAAACATCGCAGACGATCACCCAGCTCGTACTGATCACGATACTTTCTTCTTCAACCCTGATCTAATGCTACGTACGCACACTTCTGGTGTTCAAATCCGTACGATGGAAAACGGCAAACCGCCATTCCGCTTCATTGCTCCGGGTCGTGTTTACCGTAACGACTACGATCAAACTCACACGCCAATGTTCCACCAAGTGGAAGGTATGTTAGTTGATGAGAACGTAAACTTCGCACAACTTAAAGGCATTCTTAACGATTTCCTTTGTAAC
>NZ_JBFRSN010000785.1:0-1250 GCF_041473595.1 Vibrio sp. 10N.222.46.A1 | reverse complement strand
ACTTCTCGGTGATCTT
Organism: Vibrio sp. 10N.222.46.A1; assembly: GCF_041473595.1. Lineage (NCBI taxonomy): Bacteria > Pseudomonadati > Pseudomonadota > Gammaproteobacteria > Vibrionales > Vibrionaceae > Vibrio > Vibrio sp. 10N.222.46.A1. The sequence continues at coordinate 1,234 of NZ_JBFRSN010000785.1, read as the reverse complement.
AGCGGAAGACGTCGTGAGAACACGTCAAGCCGTTGAAGCTGGCTTAACTCAGCATCGTGATTTCGCCATCAAGCTTGAACAGCAAGGACAAATTGCTCGAGTAGAACGTCTGCAGGCGGATGCTTCTTTGGATAAAGCCGTTGTTGAACGAACCAAAGCGCAGAACGACCTCAAAATTGCTCAATTAGCACTGACTCAGATCCTTGGTCAGAGCCAAAGTGTCGAACCTTCAGAACAACTCTTTATCAACAAAAACCTGCCTCATATGGACGTATTTGTTGATCAAACCCTCATGACCTACCCAGGCCTTAAAATCCTTGAAGCAAAAGAGAAACAAGCGAGTAGCTTGATCAAGGCTGAAAAAGGCAAATACTACCCAGAAGTTTACCTTTACGGTGATTACAGCCTGTACGAAGATGACTCGCTAGCCAGTGAAATGAAACCCGATTGGTTAGTCGGTATTGGTGTGAATGTACCGCTACTTGACACGTCAGGTCGTTCCGACAAAGTCGCTGCCGCTCATAGCGCCGTGTCTCAAGTCCAGTTTCTTAAGTCGCAAGCCAAGCAAGACTTAACCGTTTTGGTACAAAAGACCTATCTTGAAGCGAACCAAGCAATTGAAGAAGTTCAAGGCCTCAACTCAAGTCTGTCTTTAGCTCAAGAAAACCTTTCACTTCGTAAAAAAGCCTTCACTCAAGGACTTTCGAACTCGCTAGAAGTGGTTGATGCAGAGCTCTACCTTGCGAGCATCAAAACCCAGCAATCTGCTGCGCGATTCAAATACCTAATCTCTCTGAACAAGCTATTAGCGCTAACCAGCGAAATGAATGCTTACTCGAGTTACTTAACCTCTTCTGTTCCGTCTGACTTCGACTCAAAAACAGACACCGATAGCCAGTCAAAAGGATAATTCATGAAACCTATTAAGCCCCTTCTTCTATCTTTAGTTGGTATCGGCGTTATTGGCTGGGTCGGATACAGTTTTTACCAAGCTTATCAACCTCAGCCTGTTAAGCTTCAAGGTCAAATCGATGCGCAGCAATACAGCATCTCATCGAAAGTACCTGGCAGAATTGATGAAATATTCGTGCGTAAAGGCGATTCGGTTGAAAAAGGCGAATTGATCTTTTCTCTTCTTAGCCCTGAGATTGACGCGAAGCTAGAACAAGCAAAAGCAGGTCAAAAAGCTGCGGGCGCATTAGCAAAACAAGCTGAGAATGGTGCGCGTACTCCT
>NZ_JBFRSN010000784.1:0-1014 GCF_041473595.1 Vibrio sp. 10N.222.46.A1 | reverse complement strand
GAATTTAGTTCTTAAAAATCATAATGATGAAGGGGTTGTAATGTTGTGATTACCTTTTTCGAGTAACAGGTTCATTTTTTTGTTATCAGTGTTAGTAATTTTGAACTCACAAAACCACACTTCGTTGATCTTTGCTATATTCTGGTTAGACCACTTGTTGCTGAACTGTTAATTTGTTCTGAACGGCAGGAATAACGAATAGGAATACGGTTTTGCAACTCCATACCATTAAAGGCTATATCCAAGACATGTATCTCGTAGAGTACCCTGACAGGTTGTTGTTACTTGATGGTGCGTGCCGAGCCGACATCCCGCATCTTAAAGTTTTCATTGAAGATGATCTTGGCCGTGAATTTAGCGACCTACACACAGTGGTTGTTACGCACATGCATCCAGACCACGCAGGGGCAGCGCACAAACTCAGAAAGCTCACGAATTGTAATTTGGTTGCAGCAAATCGAGATAAGGATTGGTACCACGGCATCGATGGCATATTGATGCATTTGACCGATTTGGCATTAGCACGGTGGATGGCGAACCGATTGGGCAAGCCCAAAGCAAACCTATGGTATTCAAGAAAGTTGAAGCCGGACTACAAGCTGTCGGATGGTGATAGCATTCCTGGCTTTGATGATTGGTTGGTTCTGGAAACGCCGGGCCATACCGACAGAGATCTCTCTGTCTATTGCCCATCACACAGCGTTGCTTATGTGGCGGACTTGATGGTCGAGGTTAAGAAGAAACTGATTCCTCCGTTTCCTATCTTTCATCCCAATAAGTATCGAGCGTCGGTATCTCGTATCTATGACATGCAGCTCGACACCTTGCTGGTGGCGCATGGGGGACAAGTGAATTTGAGTGAGCAAGCGTTTGAACACCTGTTGATGAGTGCGCCAAGAAGGCCAGTGACACATTGGCGAGTGACCAAAATCAAACTCAAAGGTTTGGTTAAATCTGTTTGGCGATTTGGGTTTAAAGATAAAAAAAATCGCCATAAATAATAAAGGCCAGTCT
>NZ_JBFRSN010000783.1:0-855 GCF_041473595.1 Vibrio sp. 10N.222.46.A1 | reverse complement strand
TTCGCTTTGATGATCTTAGGACACTTCGCTACAGACAGTAGGTATTTAGGGATGCGCTTTGGCATTTCTTCGTAGATAAGTTCGAAGTTTGAAAGACCACCACCCAGTGCAACAACATGTGGGTCAAGACCCGTAAACAAGTTCGCAAAACAGATAGCCAATAGCTCCATGAAGCGATCTACGTGCTCAGCCGCTTTTGCTTCACCTTCGTTGTATGCTTGGATGATTTCAATCGCTTTCTTCTTCTCACCGAAGTAGTGCTCATAAATCAATTCGAAGCCACGACCTGATAAGTAGCTGTCTAAACAACCTTTTTTACCACAACCACAACCTAATAACGGTGCGTTGTCGCCGAGGTGGAACCAAGCATCAATAGGGAGACGCATATGGCCCAGTTCACCAGCAACGTGGTTACGACCAGAGAACACTTTGCCTTCGTAAACTAAACCGCCACCGAAGCCAGTACCTAGAATTAGGCCAGCAACTGATGGTTCATCTTTAAGTTCATCATCCCATGCTTCTGAAAGCGCAAAACAGTTCGCATCATTCTCGATTTTTACACTACGACCAATAAGCGCTTCTAAGTCTTTACGTAGTGGCTTACCTGTTGAAGCCGGTACGTTAACAACCAGCATAGTGCCGTCGTCTGCGTTTTCCATGCCAGGAAGACCAAGGCCAATTTTGCCTTCACAAGAGAATTCGTTGTCGTATTTTTTAACTAAACCAGCAATCGTATCAAGCAGTAATTGATAATCGTCTGTTGGTGTTGGAACACGTTCTGTTGCTACTCGCTCAAGTTTCTCATTGAATGCACCAAACTCTATTTTTGTGCCGCCAACATCGAAGCCGTAATAC
>NZ_JBFRSN010000782.1:0-7455 GCF_041473595.1 Vibrio sp. 10N.222.46.A1 | reverse complement strand
GGGCTTTAGTATAAATTAAGTTATCAATTTAAACGTAAAATCAAAACGCCGAACTGAATCCAGTTCGGCGTTTTTGCTATAAGTCACAGATTGCACATGAAGGGCGCTATTAATATCGACTATCGTTCAGTAAAATAGATAAATGTGATATAAAACAGTCTGCTTATAAGAACATTAGCGTTACCTAAAATTTAAAAGCTATGAGGTAATTTTGAAAGTAAGACGTAAGTATATCCTCAACTTTTCCATCGTGTTGGCCCTAGTATCTCTGGTCCTCTCCGCTATTCAATTTAACCGAACCAAAGAATCACTTTTAGAGTCTAATCAATTCTTCTTCCGTACTATTGTAAACGCAAGCTACGACATCGTAGATACTACCGTTAACGAAGCTATTAAAACCTATCTCAAAGGTGTGACTGATACTGTCGCTTCTCACACACTAGGTGTCACTCCAGAACAAGAAGTTAAAGAAGTCATCCGAATTGCTAACGAATTGGTGATTGGAGAGTCAGGTTATATCTATTTGATGTCACCACAAGGTGTCCACCTGTATCATCCGTTTTTACAAGGGCAAAATCGCGCGCATTTAACCCATATTCAAACGCAACTGACCTCAAAGTCTGGAATGACTCAGTATTCTCATGCTAATCCACATGAAGTCGGCAAGCGTGCGAAGGTCGCGTATTCAGTGAGGCTACCGAGTGGTAATACATTGGTGGCGACCACTTATAAAGATGAACTCATGTACTTGGTCGATCTCGAAGCGCTTAAAGATAAACTAAGAAAGTATTCATATGGCGATAGTGGTTATGTATATATTGTTGATTTGCAAGGCGAGCTAGTCCTCCGACCCAATTTTGAACACGAACACTTGAAAGCCTTAATTGGTTATTCATCAGAGTTGCTCATCGATAAGGTCGTTGCTGAGCCTGAAGGGCATTTTAGTTACTCAATTTCAGATGACAACGGTACGACAAACAAAAACATTTTCTATAAGTTCTACCCATATCTGAATTGGATCATTTCTGCTGGAGTTTTGGAGCAAGAGCTCAATAAGAACCACAGTTTATTGCTAGTTAGTTTGATGACCTTGGTTATAAGTTTGCTTAGCATCATCGCCGTTTTGGTGCTTTACCTGCGGCACCGTCATTTAAAGATCTTAGATGTAGCTAGCTTAGATTATCTTACGGGGTTGAGTAATCGGCGGGACTTTATTTCTCAGGTTAAGATGAGAATTTTAGAGTGTTCGCCTTATCCGTTAAAAGGTGTTGGTATCATTCTTCTAGATATTGACCATTTTAAATCGGTAAACGATCTACACGGGCATAATGAAGGCGATAGAGTGATCTGTGCCGTTGCAAAAGTATTGAAGCAATTTGCAAATGAAAATCGTCTAATTGCTCGCTATGGCGGTGAGGAATTTATCTTTGTGACTTTTGATTGCAATGAATATCAATTGTACGAGTTGTCGGAAGAGCTTAGGCGTAGCGTCGAAAAAATTGAGGGGTTAGTGTTACCTGTAACGGTCAGTGTTGGGTGTCGCTATGCAAATGCACTGTTCCACATAGAAGGCACGATAGACCAAGCTGACAAAGCACTTTATCAAGCGAAAAAGAATGGACGCAATAACACACAGGTATACAGAGAGAGTCAATATCGTATTGTCTGTCATTGAAGTTTTCTAAAATTGATAAGCATGAAAAAGCCCAAATAGAACGTTCTATTTGGGCTTTTTTAGAATTGTTTGAAAGTGCTAGCCGTTAATCTAAGCTTTTGCTGCTTTCATCGCTTCATTTTTTTTTTCCTTTTGCATTTTTGCAAGGAAGTAGATGTTCACACAAGCGATGAAACCGTTGGTTGCAACCACTGGCCATGCATCAATCATAACGCCGTATGCTGTGAATAGAGTACAGCCAACAAAGTTAAGGACACGCAGACGCACGATATCTTTCATTGTTAATGAAATTGCGACCATAATAGATGCCGCGTAACCTAAAATTTCAACCATATTGAATTCCATTGTGTGACCCTCTTAAATTTGCCGATGCTTTATCGGTACCAATTCTTCTCTTCATGAGATGATTGAGGAAGCTCCGTGCCCCGAATGGTTTGGTTATGTTTAACTAAGTTTACTATACCGAGTCTATTTCTGTGGTTAAACCCCCAAAATGAGTAGAAGTGAAGGTTAGCGATTACGCAAACGTTTAATGATCTTTCTATTAATATAATTACTGTTTATGTTGAAGGTCAAATTGATAATTATTCTTGTATAGGAAAGGAAGCCGCGAATGATAAAACGATTCATATGTGCAACAAAAGGCGTAAATAAAGTCGCGTTGTTGGCTTTGATAGCGATTGGACTGACAGCGTGTACAACCAATGAAACGACTCCAACTCACAATTATGGCGTGGTGACCAGTGGTGACTTTGATTTCATGAAGCATGGGGTAGTCACGTACTCATGGCATCCCGAATCAGAGCAAGTGTACCTTTCTGAAAAATATGACAAGACGGTCGTCACTGATCTTGTACGCGAAGCGATTAAAGAACAACTTTCATTGAAAGGTTATCAGTTGAAATCCGGGGCTGGTGATGTCGTAGTGGGTTTTGGATTAGCTGAAGAATCTGAACTGAACGATGAATCGATCTTTGATGCGATTCAGCTATCTACAGGTGTGCCATTTTATAGTGATGATGGAAAGGTAAGCGAGAAAGGATCTTTGTATATTGCTTTTTTTGTTCCTAATTCGGAAGTTATACAGTGGCAAGCACTGGCGCAGTCTGGTATCCAACCTGATTTAGAGCCGAGCGAAAGCAAACAGCGGGTTATGGGCTTTGTTGAAATGTTATTTAGACGTATGCCCGAGAGGTAAAGCGAAGTGTTGAATGCATTCATTGAGTCAATCGTTTTTGTGCAAAAAACGGACAGGTCGCAGATTATACTTTTTTATTTGTAACGAACCGTACAAATACGTAAAGCAACGTAAAGTTCGCGCTTCTTTTGCTAGCATTTGTCTATACTGAACAAAACGTTAACTTAGGTTTAATTCAATGAAACGGTTCTCAAAATACTCTCTCCCTCTATTAAGTATGTTCATTGTAAGTAACGCAGCGATCGTAGCAAATACTGCTGTCGCGGCACCTTCTATAGTACCAAGCCCACCTAGCCTAGGCGCAAAAGGGTATGTGTTAATTGATTTTAACTCTGGTGATGTGCTGGTAGAAAAAAACGCACACACTAAGTTGAACCCAGCGAGTTTAACCAAGCTTATGACCAGTTATGTGGCTGGACAAGAGATGAAACGAGGTAACATCTCTGCGGATGATCAGGTGCGAATTAGCGAAAACGCATGGGCGAAAAACTTCCCTGATTCTTCAAAAATGTTCATCGAAGTGAACACTGATGTCGCGATGATGGATCTTTACCGTGGCTTGATTATTCAATCAGGGAACGATGCGAGTGTTGCGATTGCAGAACATGTTGCTGGCTCACAAGATGCATTTGTTGACTTGATGAACTCTTGGGCAGCTTCGCTAAAACTGGAAAATACCCATTTTGCGAATGCACATGGTTTAGATGCGGACGATCTCTATTCAACGCCTTATGATATCGCTCTATTAGGCCGTGCGATTATTCGCGATTTACCGGATGTGTATGGTTTATACAGCGAACGCTCGTTTAGCTACAACAAGATTACACAACACAACCGCAATGGCTTATTACGTGATAGAAGCTTGACGGTCGATGGCATGAAAACAGGCTACACCTCTGGTGCCGGCTACAGTTTAGCGAGTTCGGCGACACAAGGTGAGATGAGACTTATTGCGGTTGTGATGGGCGCATCAAGCGTTAAGAGTCGTGAGTCAGACAGCAAACAATTGTTGAGCTATGGTTTTCGTTTCTTCGATACGCTAAACCCTCATCAAGGCGGTGACCAAGTCGCTGAAGAGAAGGTGTGGTTTGGTGCTCAAGATACGTTGAAGCTAGGCGTTGCAGAAGATACGTTTATTACGCTGCCTAAGTCAGACAGCAAAAAGTTAACGGCATCGATTGAACTAATATCTGAACTGAAAGCCCCGATTTCAGAAGGCCAAACCTTAGGCGTTGTTCATTACACCGTTGATGGTGAAGATGTTCAAACTCAACCTTTGATCGCGTTGGAAGCGGTAGAGCAGGCTGGCTTGTTCAAACGCTTGATGGACTACGTAAAGCTATTTTTCGCTAGTCTGTTCTAAATCGAGGCTAGTCTGTTGTAAAGCGAGATAGTGGCGACAAGTCGCGATGGAAAACCATAAATAGTATGGGTGTTGTGAGTAAATCACAGCGCCTATTTTTATTTCTACATCAATCAAAACACTGCGCCGCACTATCTTTATTAGCCGTAGCGGTCGGTTTCGATTACTATACGCAAAATTTAGCAGCGTAGTCACTTATGACGATTGAGATAAAGAACGTAACCGAACCCGAAGTAACATGTGCTAATTGTCAGGCATGCTGTTGTCGTTTAGAGGTTATGATCATCACAGATACAGGCGTACCTGAAGAGCATATCGCTTATGATGAATGGGGCGGCGAAACGATGTTGCGACTCGACGACGGTTGGTGTTCTGCTGTAGATAGAGAAACACTGATGTGTACTATTTACGAAAACCGACCTTGGATCTGTCGTGAATTCGAAATGGCCTCTTTTGAATGTGTTGATCAGCGCAAGGATGTAATGGGTTAAGACTTTATCTTAGCTATCGATGTTAGTTGAGCTCTAACTGTTCTTAGAGCTTTAACTATTCCTTGCGCTCAAATACTTCGCAAGAAAATCGATAAACACTCGGATTCTTTGGGGCAAATAATCGCTCGCATGATACACCACGTACATTGGTAGCTGGTTATTACTCCAATCTTCCAATAACCTTTTTAGTTCTCCTTTCTCAACATACTCTTTGCCCATCCAATCCGGTAAAGCAACAATACCTAAACCTTGTCGAGCCATTTTAAGTAGCATATCTGGGCTATCTGAAGTGAATATTTGATTTACTTTAATGGTATTAGTTTTGTCGCTCTTGTCGGTAAAACGCCATTCATTCGCAGGGCTCATCAGGGAGTAGGTTAAGCATTGGTGTTCGCTCAAATCTTGTGGATACAGAGGAATCCCTTGTTTTTCTAGATAATCTGGTGATGCGAAGTAGTGAACTTTGTTGTTAAACAAGAAGCGTGCTTTTAGCCCTGAGTCTTTGAGTTGTGACGCGCGGATGGCAACATCAATATTGTGTTCATTAAGGTTGACGATGCGGTCATCGATGCTGAGGTTAATGCGGATACCTGGGTGCTGTTCAATGAAAGCTTGAAGCGGCTCACTGAGTAACATCGATGAAAAAGCACTTGGCGCAGATATCTTAAGCTCACCTTCCACGGATTCTGTTTCACGCTTGAGCCTACTTTCTATGGTAGACATCTCTTCGAGTAAACGGGAGCAATAAGTCAGGTAGTCTTTGCCTGCATGGGTTAGGGATATTTTGCGACTGTTTCGCTGAAACAGCGTCATTCCTAAATCACTTTCTAACCACGCAATCTTTTTACTTACGGCACTTTGTGTCACGTCGAGTTTATTGGCAGTAGCAGTAAAACTGTTCAGCTGCGCAGTTTCCACGAAGATACGAATACACTCAATTTTATCCATTCTAGTTGTCCTATATCTTGTACCTAAACCCAATCATTCCAAATTGGAATCCTAACTATCATAAAACTAGCATTTATCGTTCTATTTATGAATGGTTAAATGATTCCACTACGTTAATGATTCTTAAGAAAGGTGGCAACATGAGTACAGTAGTGAGTGTATTACTAGTGGTGTTCTTTTTATTGGCGAGTTCAATCAAGACAATTGCTTGGCAAAAGAAAGTGTTTGAAATCCAGCTTGGCTTTTTTAAAAGCTATGGATTAAATCGCGTCATCATGTTTCTAGTTGGCATGGTTGAGTTTACTGGAGCTGTATTGTTGCTCTGTGCTTTGGTTGGTTTAGCACCTGAACATACGCAACTGATGGGAGGTTTGATATTAGCGAGTACTTCACTAGGGGCGATTTACTTTCATTTGAGATTCGATACGTGGAAGGATGGTATTCCCGCGATGGTTACTCTGTTGGGTTCTGGCTTCTTGGTCATTGCATCGTACTAAGTTTATTCGACATGTAGCGATAGCTATGAGAGGCAAAGGAAATAAGAGTAGGGCACGAAGCCCTACCAAATGGAAACGGTTTAGAACTCAGAAGGCACTTCAAACTCGAGCCATTCACCGGTTGTTGGGTGAATCAGTTTTAAGTAGCCAGCGTGAAGGTGTAAACGCTCACGTTTGTATCCGTATAAGTCGTCACCACGAATCGGTACACCAAGGCCTGACGGGTGAGCACAGTGTACGCGCAGCTGGTGGGTTCGTCCTGTTTTAGGGTACAAGTGAACCTTGGTTTTGCCATTGTTGGTGCTGACCGCTTCCCAATGAGTTTCAGCATTACGTCCATGTTCATGGCAAACCAATTGTCTTGGTCTGTCTGTTATGTCGCCGCGCAAGGGCAAGCTGATATCGCCAGATTTGCCGTCGATTTCACCATCTAACAGAGCTATATATCGTTTCTCTACGGTTCTATCAATGAACTGCTTCTGGATGTGTTTATTGGACTCTGCGGTCAGCGCCAAGATCAATAAGCCTGACGTCGACATGTCCAATCGATGGATAATCAAAGGGCCTGTTGCATCGGGATAACGCGCTTTAATACGGGTATAAACAGAGTCTTCGATAAACTTACCAGGAACCGACAAGAACTCCTCGGGTTTATTCACCACCACGATCTCGTCATCTTCATAGACAATATCAAACGACTTACCAACCGCAGGGTTCACGATAAGCGGGTTCTCTTCTAATTCGATGCCGTTTAGCTGGTGGTCGAGGATCTCGAAGCTTTTACTTTGGCAAACCGGGTACAGGTTTGCGTGCTGGCGAATGACAGCCGTTGGAGGCAATCCCCACCAAAACTCAGACAATGCTAATGGCTGAAAGCCGTGTTCAAAAGCAAAATTAAGCAGCTTAGGTAGGCAGCAGTCGCCAGAGCCTTCAAGAGCGTCTTTGCCATCTAACAATTCAAGCAGGTTCTTTGATTCGAGAGCTTGGTTGTTAAAGCGATAATGAGACAACCGTTGCGCTTCTAATTCGGCTGAGATCGCTTGGTACTCTTGCTTGCGGCTCGTGAGTTCGCTTTCGATAGCATCAACTTGCGACTGGCGTTCTGCGATCTTTTGTTTCCACTCGATTCTAAGTGCTTTTAAGTCGCGTTTCTCTTGGCTGCTTTGATTGCCCAGTTGTTTGAGCAAATTCGCTGCTGACTCTAGATTCCCCAATGCCTTTTCTTGATTGGCTTGTTCTCTGAGTTCGTTACGCTGAGATTTGTTTGCTGCCAAGGCTAATTG
>NZ_JBFRSN010000781.1:0-1539 GCF_041473595.1 Vibrio sp. 10N.222.46.A1 | reverse complement strand
CTTCAGCGTACAGTTCAACTGCAGCGTGCGCTGTGTAAGAACCTGCACAACCACATGCTGACTCTTTAGCACCTTTAGCGTGTGGCGCAGAATCGGTACCCAAGAAGAACTTCTTGCTACCGCTTGTTGCCGCTTCGATAAGTGCTAACTGGTGTGTGTTACGCTTAAGGATAGGTAGGCAGTAGAAATGTGGCTTAATGCCGCCAACCAGCATGTGGTTGCGGTTGTAAAGCAAGTGGTGAGCTGTGATGGTTGCCGCTACGTTCTCGTTAGCGTTCTTAACGAAAGTCGCTGCATCTGCCGTCGTGATGTGCTCTAGAACGATTTTCAGGTTAGGGAAGTCATTAACAATCGGCGCTAGAACTGTGTCTAGGAACTCTTTTTCACGGTCGAAGATATCAACATCGTGAGCCGTTACTTCACCGTGTACAAGCAGCAACATACCCACTTCTTGCATCGCTTCTAACACGTGGTAAATCTTTTGAGCTGAAGTTACGCCTGAATCCGAGTTTGTCGTCGCGCCAGCAGGGTATAGCTTCGCCGCTACAACAGCGCCAGATTCTTTCGCTTTGCGAATTTCGTCAGGTGTTGTGTTGTCTGTTAGGTAAAGTGCCATTAGAGGCTGGAACTGTTCACTTGGCTGCTCTGCCATGATGCGTTCACGGTAAGCTAGAGCCATTTCGGTATCGGTTACCGGTGGGATGGTGTTTGGCATGATTAACGCTCGACCATTGTAGCGGCTGATATCGCGGACTGTATCTTTTAATACTTCGCCATCGCGTAGATGAACGTGCCAGTCGTCAGGACGAGTAATCGTAAGTTGTGTCATTGAAGGCTCCCACCATTTGAAGTGTTATGTAGTTGGAGCCTAAACTCAGCGAAATCTGTGAAAGCAATCGCTTACGTTTAGGCGACAGGATGATAGTGGAAAAGCACTTTCATTTCATCCTATTTTTAACTCTTCAGGGTTAGGAGCTTGTTTTTATGGATATTTTATTCGGTATCTATTTGTTAATAAGGGTTAGCGGGTGGCTACCCACAGACCATGGATCATTCCTGGAACCCAGAAGAAGAAGGTCAGGACGATGTTAATCAGCAAATCTTTACCTGCACCGCGAGCGAAGAACACACCAACGGGCGGAAGCAATACACATAAAATGATAATGACGAGTTTGTTCATGATAAATCCTTTTTATTCAATGAAAGTTCAATGCGATAACCGTGTTCATATTATAGAACGTATAGAGAGTGTTAATGCATTGCTGTCTTAATGTATACAAGGCAGTGATTTAAACATTTCAAGATATTAGCTTAGTATCAAGTGTTTAATGCCTGCCAGTTTATCTATTTATAACCATTTGTTAGCATTGAGACAAACAACAAAACATTGGAATCGTTATGTCGCAGTCACCTTTAGATCAAGCTCTCTCTTTATCTCAAATCAATGTGTTTCCGGTTAAATCAGTAGGTGGGATTGCACTCTCTTCTGCTTGGGTCGAAAAACAGGGCCTTACCTTCGACAGACGTTTTATGTTGGCG
>NZ_JBFRSN010000780.1:0-6342 GCF_041473595.1 Vibrio sp. 10N.222.46.A1 | reverse complement strand
TAACGAAGCGCTTCGTTATAACCTTTCAACGCACCAGAAAGGTCATTGGCATCAAGAGCTTTCTGAGCTCGGCCTTGAGCATTAATAGAAAGTTGTTCAGGCGTTAATTCTACCTGCTCAATCAACATTCCATTACTTTCTAAATCGCCAGACGTTTCAGGTTGATTTGATACTGGTGTGGGATCTTTTTTAGCCACGCTAGCAACAAGCATTGGCTTTGCTACTTTTGCTTTAGGTGTGCTTTGAGATTTAGGTATAGCTTGAGATTCAGGGTTTACTTTAGGCTTTGTAACTGACTGAGTTGATGCAGCAATGACTGAATCCGATTTAGATTGAGTACTTTTTAGTATTACCGTGTTGTTAGCCGAAATGTTCGCTGAATCTAGCGTCACTAACTTCTTAGTCGGCGAGGACACAGGTTGAGTAATGGCCGCTTCAGGACTACCCTCTGAATTGCCTTCTGAAGTATCAATAACGGAAACTTGTATATCTCGAGTTGATATTGAGTTATCGACAGCAGGGCCTTGTGATATAGCCCAGCCCCCCATGGCCAAGCTAAGGGTAAAACCTGCGACCACCCAAACCAATGGAGAGCGTGTTTTTACTTTAGGTACCACCGCAGCTTCAATCGATGCTGTTGACTCTTTTTTTGCCAATTCAGACAAGGCGTTATTAATGACGCTCATAATTAGTTCCAACCCCACAGCATTGGCGTTTTAAATTTAGGTTTACACACATCGTATGTTTCATGCATTGCAGCAAAGAGATGTTGGTTTTCTATATTTTTCTTATCTTCACTAAAAGCAAGCAACAAAGCTTTATGACACAACTGGTTAATCAACCTTGGGATCCCCAAAGAAGAGCGCCAGATCGCTTTTTTATGGCTCAGGCTAAAGGGAGCATATTTGCCACCAGATTTAGCGATCCGGTTATCAATGTAAGCCACTGTTTCATCGAGAGTCAGTGGCCTCAGTGTCGAACTAAATGTGATTCTTTGACGAAATTGCCTTAGATGATAAGCCTCTAATCGAGCATCCAATTCCGGCTGCCCTAATAGAACAATTTGCAGCAGCTTTTTATCTTCAGTTTCTAAGTTACCAAACAACCTTAAGGTCTCTAGAGCTTCATCTGACAAAGCCTGAGCCTCATCAAGAATCGCAACCACTCGTAAGCCTGAGTTATGCAATTCAATAAGTTTATGTTGAATGTTATCCACTAAGGTGGCTTCATTATCGGTAATCAAACCAAGCTCTTTAGCCACGGCTTGTCGTAAGTCAGCCCCAGATAGCACTGGGTTAGGCAGGTAGATTAAAGCAGTACAATCATTGAGATGATTGACCAACATTCGGCACACCATGGTTTTGCCTGTGCCGACCTCCCCTGTAACCTTAACTACCCCCTCGCCCATTTCTAACGCCGAAATGACCGTTTGAATTGCCTCAAAATGAGGTGCTAAACCATAAAAAAAATCGGTATTCGGCGTTAAGGTAAATGGTAACTGTTCAAAATCAAAATGAACTTGATACATAAGACGACCTAGCTTAGTAATTCACTACCAATCTGCATTGATAAAGTGAGTGGTTACTATTCATCAGGGAACCATTCTTGTAAAAGATCTCGAGAACGCTCCATTTCTGATTGCCAAGTATTTACACCTACAACCGTTGGCTTTAATAGAATAACAAGTTCAGTTTTTTGAGTTAGTTGACTGGTATTACGGAACAAATGACCGAGTGCCGGGATATCACCAAGAAATGGAACTTTTGAAGTCATGTCACTGGTGTTTGATTTCATCAATCCGCCAATAACAACCACATCACCATCTTGCGCTCGAATCACGGAGTCAGACTCACGAATAGAGCTTTTAGCCAACGGCAGCGTCACAACACCAGTTGTTGAGCCAAGATTAAGCTCTTTCACTTCCTCTTCCACCTCAATCACTGCGGGGTGAACATGCAGGAACACATTTCCTTTATCATCGATCTGCGGCGTCACATCCAAAGAAATACCGGAGAAGAACGGGGTTAGCTCAACTTCAGGGGCAACATTCGCGTTATCACCACTACCGACCGAACTTGATAAATTCGTCACGAAATATTTATCTATACCCACTTTTATAACAGCTTTCTGGTTATTAGCTGCTGTCACTCTTGGGCTAGATAACACATTCAAGTCACCCTGTGTATCCATAAAACTCAATACAGCTTCAAAGCTACCACCGGAAACAACGAGGTTAGATTGACCACCTAAAGCGGTACCGATGGGGTCCATGCCTGGTAGTTTGCCTGGGATGATCGTACCAGCTGCATTTTTAACGATAGAACCCATACCTAGCGTGTAGTTAGTACCGTTCGACGAAAACATCTTGGTCCAGTTAATGCCTTGTTGATAGCCGTCACTAAGTGTCACTTCCATAATTTTGGCTTCCAAGATAACTTGGCGCTGCAGACGTTTCTGAGAAATACCAAGGAACTCACGAACCTCTCGGATTTCATCGGGGTAAGCACGTACCGTAATCACACTCGCTTGTGGCGTAACCACAACGCTTTGCCCATCACCAGAACCAATTAAGTGAGCGACTGCCGCTTCAAGCTGCGGCCAAAAATCACTTTCAGATATCGTTTCAATCTCCGTACCACCGTTAGATGTGGAGCTAGACGAATTCGAGTTCGAGTTCGAGTTCGAGTTCGATGAGTTTGAATTAGACGAATTAGAATTCGAGTTAGATGAGTTCGAGTTAGAGTTAGAGTCTGAAGTGGAAATTGTTCCAGTAGTAATCGTCGTTAAAGAACGACCAGAACGCTTTACTTGCAAGTAATCCACTGGAATCGTGACTGTACGCAGGCCAGCAGGGTAAATTTGAATGACCTTGCCACGCTTTTCAATATCGTAACCATACATATCCTGAGCAACAGCCAGTACTTCATCTAACGTCACGTCTGTTAGATTTAGAGTGAGTTTTCCAGCAACGCTTGGATGAATCGCGGCACTGTACTCAGTACCTTTCACTAGGCTTGCAAAAAAGGTTCTCGCTTCAACACCTTTTGCTTGAATACGAAAGCGCTTGACGGTTTCCACACTCGGAGACATAGAGTCCGAACTTAGCTGAGGCATAAGGTCATCTTGTACCGACGAAGGTAAGTCATGAAGTGCTTTACTATTCGCTTCATTAATAGATTCGTTTAAAGACTCTTTTATCTCAACAGGATCTCTATGCCCCATCGAACAGCCGACTAAAGATGACACTAGAATTGCTACTACAAGTTTACGCATGTCTTCACTCTAACCTTAATTATTCTTAACATCTAAAGAGAACATCTCTAATTTCCACTGCTTAGAGCTTCTCTGCAGAGTGACGTACTCTGGATCTATGTTCTTAACTCGGTACCCTCTGATCGTTTCTCCTTGTTCGAGAATCTGACCATTCATAATCGCATAACAAGGTGTATCGCCCTTGCAAACAATGCTCTCTAGGGACGGTAAACGATATTGAACTGGCGCCTTTTTAGCTGATGCTGATTTCTGTTGGGGCGAAAGCCAACCTAATGGCGCTGTTGGGTCTTGTTCTGCCCATACCACTGAACTACCAAACAGCAAAGATAACACTAGAGTTCTAACCACCAATAAACTCCTGTCTGGTACCTAGGGTGTAAACCTCGAACACAAGTCGAGCTTTGGGATATTCTTCTACTGAATACTCAAACGTGCGCCAATAATAGCTCACAGGAAGTGACTCAAGTGCTTGAAGATAAATTGAAATATCGAAGTAGCTACCCGTCAACTCCATTCTAACAGGATGGAGAAAGTACTTTGAATTGTCACTGTTCTCTTGATTGTCCGAAATAGCTTCTGGTTGTAACGATTCTAAAGACTCAAGCTTCAGTCCATTACCTGCATTAAGAACGCTCTCTAATAACTGCGCCATTTGAGAAGGCGTAACCAACCTATCAACGATTTCAGCGAGCTCAAATGATAGCTCTTGGCTCTCAACCAATAGTTTTTTTAACTCAAGATCAATTTCTTTATCTGGGTCTTTGTTCAACTTGGCTTGTAGAACAAGTAATTCACCTTGTTGTTTCTGATTTGACTGCGTAAGGCTCATCGACTTCACATTCTTTTCTTGTAAATCAAGATATGCAGGTTCAATCAATAAGGTAAATACAAGCATGGATAAGCCCACTAGACCACACACGAAAAGTAGCCATTTCTCTCTCAGGCTTAATGCAAGGAACTTATCGCTAAGCTGGTTCCACAGTTGCATTATTCACTCTCCCTATGAGTACTTAACTCAAACGTCACCACATCTTGCTCATTTCGACCTATCTTTATCTTTTCAAAGGTACGTCCGACTAAATTAAGTTCATTCTTAAATTGACCAACCCAATTTGGAACTACACTTGCATCACGGGCAAAACCATTAAGCTCTAAGGTATCGTGAGTCATGTATATATGCGAAAGCGAGATGTCATTTCGGCCTAATTGAGCGAAGGAGTTCATGACGCCAGAATACCCGACTTGCTGAGATTCATCGAATTGACCGACCGCCTTCAACGCCTCTTTTTTCGCTTGCGTCTCACTAGTGAGACGAGCAACCGCAGCTACCTTGTTTGGAGACGGTTTATGTTGAATTAACTGACTGTTTAATTGGTTAACTTCTTGGTTAAGCTGATTCAAGTCATATTGTAAAGCTGCTAGCTCTTCATCCAAATTCGATGCTTGATACTGCATTACACTATAACTGCCAAGCAACAAGGTACACACAAGCCCCCAAACCATAACCACATTCACTAGAGTGAAATACTCTTTTTTAGGCTTAAGGTGCTCAGGGTAGAGATTAACGTTAAAAATATTCTTTTCAGCCGCGAGCGTAACTAACCATTTCTCTGAATTTTCGCGTTCACCTTCAACAAGCAAAGAAACGGTCGAACTCAATGTGCTATTTAACACACTCTGTAATTCAGCTTCATCTTCATCATCACAGCAGATTTTTAACTGATGAAGTTGAGTGCCTTTAATTTGAGAAGACAGGTAATCAATCGATCGTTGGAGTTCTAAAGCTAGACCATCCAACTGCAATGCACTTGATGCGGTACCAGTTAAGGGGGGGACAACACTGCGGATTGTTCTTTGGAAGCAAACCGTGTTTTCAACAAATGCACCAAGCTTAAAATGTGAGTTGGGGCTGCGTTGTAAAAGAATGAAATTAGAGAGCTCACCAGCACTGTAGCCCCAAACTTCATCTTCGGGAGCAATACCTTTAAGATCAACTTGTGCTGAATTAGTAATGCTTACAAGCTTGTCCAATAGCTTTTTAGGCAAAACATACACTTGTAGCTTATTCGAGGTCGGTAGCGCTACCGCACTCGCTGTAATCTCAGTCACCCTTTCAGAGATCAGATCTTTCAATAGAAAAGGCAATGCAACCGACCATTCACTCTGTGGAATGTCCGGTTTATCAATTTGATAAGTTTGGTAGTAGTTAGCACAAACAATTAGCTGAAGGCAATCACTGGTAAGCGACTCACTGCTCAACAATTTTTTCAGCGCACTTTCCCAGTCACCGTTAACCACAGGGAAACTGGTGACTTGAGGTTTTGACTCAGTCGATGAAATATAAACGGTATCATTACCCAAAAGGACAATTTGAGAACTACCGTTATTATTCGTTGGCTTTATTTTGTCTAAAATCGCTTTAAAATTCATGCTTAACTATTACTCTTACGCCATCGATTTCTTCGACCGACTTTTACAACGGATTCAGCTTTCACTGTCTTCTTCCCTTGAGTAGGCAAGGGAATGATTTGTTGTTCTTCGTCGAAATATCTCCCTTGATAACCGTTAATGCCTAACTCTATCAAGGTATTCTTTTCTTGCTTTGTCTCAACTCCGACCGCGATCACTTCAGTTGGAGAATCACCGCATGCTCCAATCAGACTTCGAACAAACAGTTGGTTTTCATGCCTTTGATCGATTTTCTTTACCAAACTTCGATGAAGCTTAATATAGTCAACCTTCAAATCCTTTATATAATGAGTACTAACAATGGTTCGCCCAGCTTGGCCAACCACCACTTTACACCCTAACCCTCGTAACATCTTCGCCACTGGTCGCATATAATCAAGGTGAGTAATTAGATGGCCTTCTGAAAACTCAAAAGCAAGCTGAGAACGATGCTGAGCAGAGAGCTGTAACAACTCACTTCTGAACCATTTAAAATGTGATTTATTTGCAAACGGAGTGACACTCAAGTTCACCGAATAATTGACAGGCTGTGTTGATACTTTCAGCGACTTAAACAAAACCGTCAAAACCGATTGATCCATTTGAGCTTGATAACCGACT
>NZ_JBFRSN010000779.1:0-2259 GCF_041473595.1 Vibrio sp. 10N.222.46.A1 | reverse complement strand
TGATAACAAACATTCTCGATGTATTGCCGCTATCGACTTGGGTTCGAACAGTTTTCATATGGTGGTTGCCCGAGTATTCGAACAACACCTGCAATTAGTCAGCAGACACAAACAGAAAGTGAGATTAGGTGATGGGTTGGATGAGTTTAACTTCTTATCCGAAAGTGCTATCGAGCGAGGCTTGGAGTGCCTCAAAGTGTTCGCAGAACGACTAGCGGATTTTGAACTTGATGATGTAAGAGTTGTTGCGACTCATACCCTAAGAAAAGCCAAAAACGCTCAAGACTTCTTAGAGCAAGCCAAACCACTGTTTCCTTTTCCAATAGAGATCATTTCAGGTCAAGAAGAAGCTCGAATAATCTATAACGGTGTAGAACACACTCAAACCGCTTCTGAATCTAAATTGGTTATTGATATCGGTGGAGGGAGTACGGAACTCGTCGCAGGGCAAGGCTTTACGCCCCTAATTATGCGCAGTTTACCTATGGGATGCGTCAGCTTCACTCAACACTTCTTTGCTGACGGAGAGCTAACCTCACAACACTTCTCAGATGCTTATACCGCGGCTACTCGTCTATTGATGCCATTGATTGAAGAATATACAAAGGCGCCTTGGGAAATCGCCTTTGGCTCATCAGGGACGACTAAGTCAATAAAAGAGGTACTCATTGGTTTAGGCTTTACCGATGGTCTCATTACGCCGCAACGTCTGTCCTATTTGAAAAATCACTTATGTGAGTTTTCATCATCCAAAACCTTAGACCTTTCAGGTTTAAGTGATGAGAGAAAGCCGGTGTTTGCTGCTGGCGTCATCATTCTTTCAGCAGCCATGGATACGCTAGACATAAAGGAGTTACATTTTTCTGATGGCGCCCTGAGAGAAGGCGTTCTTTATGACATGGAGGATAGGTTTAAAGATATTGATGTTCGAACAAGAACTGCCGAAACGCTCGTCTCTCGATACCATGTTGACTTAGCTCATGGCCAGAGAGTCAAAGAACTCGCCCTTGCATTACTGAAACAAGTGCAGCCTCAAGTAACGACTATGGTCACTAATGAGCTGTATGATCTAGTTGGTTGGGCTGCACTACTTCATGAGGTAGGGCAAAGCATCGCATTCCAAGGCTATCACCGCCATTCGGCTTATCTGCTTAAGCACACGACAATGCCCGGTTTCAATACTGAGCAACAACGTCTTATCTCGACATTGGTTCGCCACCAAAGAAAAGCGATTAAGCGGCAAGACTTGCCGGAACTGTCTCTATTTTCTCCACAACAAATAACGCTACTAATTCGCATATTAAGACTCGCTATCTTACTCAATCGTCAGAGAAATCAAGCACTAGTCCCAGACACGACTCTAACGATTGAACAAGAGGATAACTGGGGATTGAAAGGATCTAACAGCGATTGGTTGGCCCAAAACCAACTGCTTGAATATGAACTCAAAGAAGAACAACAACGTTGGCAAAATGCTGGATGGTCGTTAAAGATAGAATAACGAACAGTCAAAATAAAAACAGCCTGCGACTTAGCAAGCTGTTCATACGTTTGTTTTCTAAGTTTGTGTTAGCCTCAATCAGAGCCCGACTTTTGCCAACTCTTGCTCTGCGAACTCAGGCGGTATCGCTAAATAGCCATCTTTCTCTACCAGTTCTTGCCCTTGCTTCGAGAATACAAAAGTGAGGAACTCTCTCTCTACAGGAGAAAGCGGTTTATCTGGGTGTTTATTCACATATACATAGAGAAAGCGCGATAGAGGGTAATCTCCGCTTAAAATATTCGCTCGAGTAGGCTCTACGTAATCAGAACCATGCTCAGCAATAGGAATTAACTTAACACCAGCCACTCGATAACCAATACCTGAGTACCCTATCCCGCTGATTGATGAAGCGACCGACTGTACAACCGACGCAGATCCTGGCTGTTCATTGACTCGGTTCTTGAAGTCGCCACTACATAATGCGTTTTGTTTGAAGTAGCCGTAGGTTCCCGAAACGGAATTACGACCGAACAGTTGGAATCTATGTTTTGCCCACGGCTGGCTGATACCTAAATCTTGCCAATTGTTTAGCGGCTTAGTCGCGCCACAGCGCAATGTCTCTGAAAATATGCTGTCAATTTCGCGAAAATTAAGTCCCTCGATAGAGTTATCACGATGCACAAAAAGACCAATCGCATCGATAGCAACTCGAAGCGCCGTCGGCTTATAGCCATGCTCCCTTTCGAACGCTTCCACTTCTCGTAGGCGCATTGGAC
>NZ_JBFRSN010000778.1:0-3096 GCF_041473595.1 Vibrio sp. 10N.222.46.A1 | reverse complement strand
GTCTCAGATGGTGTTATCGCAGAACAAAGAGCATCTGAGACAGACTCATGGTTCACATCAGATGCATTTGCTTGAGCAGATAACATCACCATCGCGACGCTTAAAAACACACTCTTGTTGTTCATATTTCTTCCCTAGAATATTGATACCTAAACCGAACCTAACAGCAAACATCTTACTATGCTCACAAGTGAATATAAGGGTTGTCTTTGTAAGATTAGATTTCATTGCTTACTTTGGGATGAGTATTAGAACCCTAGATGTATAGAACAAGTCAAACACAGTAAATACGGCGACTCCCTTCCAGAACGAGTAATTTCCTACTTTGTTGACTGTCCCCTGACTGAGCGGCTTGATAAGCGATCAATGCATATAAAATGCAACGACGACAAGGTTTGTAAGATCAAAAAGACGAACCACTTGGCTCGCCTTCACGTCTCATTCTATCTATTAGGTTAGTGTTCTTGGTTAACGGTTTAACCATTACCAGTGGCAAATATCCCAAACGTCATGACGTTCAATGCGTCTGTCACGCCTTCTAGAGATTTAATCACTTTCTTAGTCGGCTCATTGTTAAGTAATAGGTAACTTCCAAGCCCTTTTTCATTATCGGTCTCGACTTGATCTTCGGTCGCTTGTTTAACGGTTACTTGAGATGTGCTTTCTTGCGTAGCATTAGCTTGAGGAGCTCCAACTGATTCAGCTTGCGTCTTGCCGCTTATATTTGAGTCTTTAACTAAATCCGCATTTATCTCATCAGTAGACTCAGCAATGACATTTAGATCCGTATCTTCTTCGACAGTGTTCGACAAAGTGTTTTCGTTGGTCAGTGTCTTCTCTTCGATTTGCTCATTACTCGTTGTGGAGCAAGCGGTTAAAAAAAACAGGCTAACGATGAATGTGAGTAAGTGTCTCACCATAATGATAAACATAACCTCAATAAAGCATTGTTCGATTGTATTTTGTTTGGCTGACGACATCCAGTGATAAGCGGAGTAAACACAAAAAGTCGCGTTCTTGAAGAGTAAACAAAAGCGTACAGGTTTAGTGCCTAAGACTAATAATTCGAGAGCTCAATCAGGTTGCCATCAGGATCACGAATATAAACAGAGACAATTTTCCCTATTGCACCTGTTCGTGGTACGGGCCCTTCTTCTATCGCGACTCCTTGCGATTTGATATGTTCGACAACTTGAGCCATTGGTGTATTGGTAACAAAGCAGAGGTCTGCACTACCGACCTGCACACGCCTTGCCTTCGGCTCGAACTCGCTACCGCTGAGGTGTAAATTGATCTTCTGCGTCCCAAATGACAACGCCAACCTGCCCTCGCCAAATTCGATAGGCTTCATTCCAAGTACCCGTTGGTAAAAATCGACCGTAACTTGTAAATCTTTCACGGTTAATACCAAATGATCTAAATGACTGATTTCCGTCATTACTTGCCTGTAATTGAGAGTGATAAGGGCTTATTGGCGGTGACTAGGCACAGTTAGGTGAACAATGTCATTCGACAACCCACATAACTCATAACAGAAATGTAGGTTGGAATTACTGAACTTAGCCTTCGCGCTTACTGAGCGTGTAGGAAACTACACTATCATCACCAATCTTGAACACCCAAACATTCTCGCCATCCACAAACTGAAATTGATTGGCTGATTCAGTCGGTTTTAACTTCCCAATAAATTCAGACAATGCTGGCTCGTTGATAACGAAGCTTCCTTCTGAAGTATTCGCATCCAAATCATTTTTCACTTCAATCTTCACGGTAGATTTAGGCAGAATGTCGGGTAACCATCCCCTGTCAAACAATCGCTCTTGTTTGGCTTGCGCATAAGTCGAGTACTCATCGCTGACCACATCTGAACAGCCAGACATTGAAACCAAAGCCGAAAATAAGACAGAGAGTAAAACGTTAATTTTCATTTAATTACCATAACTTGAAAGCTGGAGTGTGAAATCATGCGTTGCCATACAACCTCATTTCCATTCACAAAATCCATTTTATAAATCAACCGTAATCATCATTCAAATTAATTGACTTTATTTACATACAGCCAGTGCTAGATAATATTCAGACCAAAGACGCCTTTTACATCGAACAGTACCTTTTGCGTCCTTTCCCTAGAGACTTCGCTACCATTTCGCAAAATATCGATGAGCTGCGCTTTATCATCCAGTAACTCAGCTCTTCTTTCACGAATAGGACGAAGCATCTCTTGCAGGCACTCTTCCAACACTTTCTTAGTTTGTCCATCGCCTAGCCCACCTCTTTGGTAATGCTCTTTTAGTTGACTGACATAGTTAGCGTCTGTGTGAAAAGCATCAAGATAAGTGAACACGATATTGCCTTCTACCTTGCCTGGCTCTTCAATTCGTAGATGATTTGGATCGGTATACATGGATTTGACTGCAGCTCTGATCTCTTTCTCTGTTGCACCCAAATTAATGGCGTTGCCCATCGATTTAGACATCTTACTTTTACCATCAGTACTAGGCAGACGAGATGCATTACTGAGAAGCGGCCTGCATTCATTCAAGATTGGTTTGCCAGCGAGCGAATTCACTTTCCTTACTATCTCATTGGTTTGTTCTAACATCGGCAGTTGATCATCGCCAACAGGCACTAAAGTCGCGTTAAAAGCAGTAATGTCTGCCGCCTGTGAGATGGGATAAGTGAGGAAGCCTGCTGGAATTGAACGTCCAAACTCTTTGTTCTGAATTTCGCTTTTGACTGTTGGATTCCGTTCTAAGCGAGCGATAGAAACAAGATTGCTGTAGAACATGGTGAGCTCAGCTAACACCGGCAGCTGTGATTGCAGACAAATCGTGGTCTTGGTCGGGTCGATACCCACCGCAAGATAGTCAGCGACTACATTGAGAATGTTGGAAGAAACCTTCGAAGGATTATGGGCGTTGTCGGTAAGCCCTTGCATGTCAGCGACCAATATCGTTTGGTCGTGAATATGCTGCAAAGAGACTCTTTGTTTAAGTGAACCGACGTAATGACCCAAATGTAAAGGCCCAGTTGCTCTATCGCCAGTCAGAATAATTTCAGGCTTGTTGGTATTGTTCTTACTGCCAATATTATTGC
>NZ_JBFRSN010000777.1:0-3758 GCF_041473595.1 Vibrio sp. 10N.222.46.A1 | reverse complement strand
GGTTTGTACCATATCAATCGCTTTTTATATATCAAAGCTTCAGAGGCCTGTCGTTCAGTGAGCTTCGGGGAATCTCATTGTCCAGATAATTAAAATGAATGGTTACGTCTCACTGCATTAGTCTTGCTGATGGTTTTCTCTATAGAAGAATGGTTGCTTTGTTTCACCATGCTTACAAATTTTTGCGAAATACCTCTCTAGTTTGATGGGGGTTAGCCGATATATGGTGGAGAGAGTGCACTACTGGTTTAAGTGCACCAAAAAAAATCCTGTTCAGGATGTATAAATAACGAGCGATTCTTTTTAAAGGTCCAAATATGTTGAAAACTAACTCTCTGAGTATTAAACAAAAAGTTGTACTTGGAATTACCTTCGCAGTTCTTGCATCAACGGTGATTGTCGGTGCGATGGCACAAAAGCAAGCAAGAGATGTTTTGAGTCATCGATTAGTCGATATTGAGCTTCCGGGAATGTTAGAGCGAATTAATGGTGAAATTGACCGTGAAGTCTCTCAGCTATTGTTAGCTGCAGAACAAATTGCTTCGAATGAATTCATTTCTGACGCTATCGAATCGACCGATCGTGATGCCGTCTTAGAGAACAAGCTAGTAAAGCAATTGAACAATGTTCGTAACCAATACCAGCTAAATGATGCCTCAGTAGCGAACCGTCAAACGGCCTACTACTGGAACCAAGATGGCTTCTTGCGTCAACTCAATCAACAGCAAGATGGTTGGTTCTTTGGCTTTACGCAATCTGGCCAGCAGACAATGGTCAGTATGTTCCAAGAAGCGACAGGTGAAGTGAAAATGTTCGCTAACTACCAACAACCTTCTGGTTTAGCGATGTCTGGCTTATCGAAATCGATGGGTGACATGGTAAGTCTACTCAATAGTTTTAAGATCGAAGATACCGGTTTTGTTTTCTTAACGAATAGCCAAGGTGATGTTCAAATTCATCGCGAACGTTCGCTTAGTGATTCATCACTTCAACAACTTTACGGTCCTCAATCTAGTCAGTTGTTAAGCAAGTCAGGATTTAACCTGATTACAACGGAACATAAAGGACAAGAGTTGTTTGTCGCGAGTTTGTATGTGCCGTCAATGGATTGGTTCGTTGTTGGTGAAGTTCCGACGAGCGAAGTTTTTGCTGAGCTTGATGCAACGGCTAAACAGATGCTGATCATGACCGCTGTTGTAGCGTTAATCTTTATTCTGATGGGCGTGGTGCTAGCAAACAGTATTACTCAACCGATTAAACTTTTGGCTAAGCGATTCGGTGACCTTGGCGAAGGTGACGGTGACCTTGCTCAGCGTATCGAAGTGAAAGGCAACGATGAAATTGCACAGCTTTCAAAGGGCTTTAATGGATTCATCGAAAAGATTCACGAGTCGATGAAAGAGGTGTTTTCTACAAGCCAAGCACTTCAAGTCGCCGCTGAGAGTGTTTCTAACAAAGCGCACATCACCCACGACAATAGCCAAGAACAACGAGATCAAACTCTTCAGGTAGTTGCAGCCATTAACCAGATGGGCATGACAATCAGCGAGATTGCATCGAATGCGGCAACGGCTGCGGAAACGGCAACACAGGCTTCAGGCAATACTGAAGTAGGCCGATCTGTGGTAAACAAAGCAAAAGACGCGATCAGCCGTTTAGCGCAAGACATCGAAAGTACAGGTCAAGTGGTAGAGCAGTTAGCTTCAACGACTCAAGACATTGGCTCTATTTTGGGTGTAATTCGTGACATCTCTGAACAAACCAACCTACTAGCTCTGAACGCTGCTATTGAAGCTGCGCGTGCGGGTGAACAAGGTCGCGGCTTTGCCGTTGTAGCCGATGAGGTTCGTAACCTAGCAAGCCGTACCGCAGATTCTACTGAAGAGATTCAGAAGATGATCAACCAACTGCAAAGTGATGCTAAAGATGCCGTAACGGCGATGAGTGCAGGCAAAGTGATTACACTTGAAGGCGTATCGGCGTCGGATGAAGCGGTGGACGTACTGGGTGGTATTTCAGACCGTATCGTTGATATCACTGATCGTAACACTCAAGTGGCAACGGCAACGGAAGAGCAATCAACCGTAGTTCATACCATCAACCAGAATATTGAAGAAATCAACGCGATTAACGAAGTGACGACTGGAACCGCAGAGCAGCTTGCTGAAGCGAGCCAAGAACTTCAACAGCTTTCTTCTCGTCTAGATAAGATGGTTGGCTCGTTTAAGCTTTAATAGCGGATAAACTTGCAACACTTACATTGGAGCCGGATTCATTTCACGTGACCCCGGCTTTTTTACGTCTGATATGCTTGTTCGTTTGATACGGCACTTTACGTTTGATACGGCACTTTACGTTTGCTAGGCAGTTTATGTTTGGTGTGGCTTTTACGTCTGATGCTAATTGTTACGTTTGGTATAGCTTTTTACGTTGAACGTCGCCATTCAGACCGCAGTTCTGCATTTAAGCTGATGTTCACTTGATCTGGTTTCGGGCTTTGCACCTAATCGCCCTAGCATCATAGAGCGTAAATGAGTAAAATCTCGCTAGGTTTAATATTTAGGTAAGTATCATGAGCGATTTTGAAAAAGAACTAGAGCAGATGACTCAAGAGATGGGCGATGAGCCTGAAGTGAAACTTCCATCACTTGAAGAGCAAAAAGCGATCGTTGCTGAATTTAAGCGACTAGAAGCGGAAGGCAAACTGACACCTGAAGTGTTAGAACAGCATTTTGGCCAGTTCAATAAAACAAGTGATACGCCAATTCACTAAGTTATTTACTACGATTGGTATTAAAGTTGAGCAAGCCTATATCTTTATCGTTTAGATAGGATGGCTTTTAGCTCAAACAGATAAAGGTCTAGCATTCGCTAGGCCTTTTTTGTTTTTATACTGAACAGACAACAGACAACAGACAACAGACAACAGACAACAGACAACAGACAAAGCGCGATCTATTTAATGAAAGTAAAACTCGTTGTCAGAAAATGAGAAATCCCCCTTACAAGGTAAGAGGGATTCGATACGGGCAAGTTATATCCTAAAACGACGAATTGATTAGTCGGTGCCGTACTCTTTGTACAAGCGACGACATGCTCTACCATCGCTATGGAACAAGTGACAACGGTGTGCAGGAATACCAATCGCTAGCTTGTCACCAGACTCAATCGTCAACGTGTCTGGCTGGCGATAGATAACGTCAGCATCGGCACTGTCGAGGTTTAGGTAAACTTGTGTTTCGTTACCGAGCTTCTCGACCATCAACACATCAGCTTCAATCGTCGCATCACCTGTTTCAGCAGACAACAAGTGCTCAGGACGAACTCCTAGAGACATACGGTCACCAGCGTTGACAGTCGTGCCATCAACTGGGATCCAGAAAGTCATACCGTTTGAAAGTTGTACCAATACGCGTTCTGCTTCAGCTTGTTCGATGTGAACCGACATAAAGTTCATTTTTGGTGAGCCAATAAAGCCAGCAACGAAACGGTTTTGAGGATAGTGGTAAAGATCAAGAGGTTTACCCACTTGAGAAACAAAACCACCATCAAGCACAACGATTTTATCCGCCATTGTCATCGCTTCAACTTGGTCGTGTGTTACATAAATCATGGTACAGCCCAGTTGACGCTGTAGCTTCGTGATTTGTGAACGCATTTGAACACGCAGTGCTGCATCCAGGTTAGATAGAGGTTCATCAAGTAGGAATACGTTTGGTTGAGAAACCAGAGTACGACCGATAGCAACACGTTGACGT
>NZ_JBFRSN010000776.1:0-620 GCF_041473595.1 Vibrio sp. 10N.222.46.A1 | reverse complement strand
AAGTAAGAATCATCAGACATGTTACCTCCGGTGTAATCCCACTTAAGTGTGGCAGTTCCTCAGGAGGGGGAGTCCATATTAGTCGCTATGGCGCATTGTCGACTTTTCATCATCAAGGAGAGTTTATGTCTATACCCAAGAAGTCACTATTGAGCGAGTATTCCAAAAATTCATATTTCTGTGATAGCTTTTCAAAAAAAATAAAATACAACAACCAAACTGCTATTGAAGTATTTCTTGAAATAGCAACTCAAACACCGACTTGGATTGCATTTCTGATGTCTACGAGAAACTGGGTTGTATCGAAACTCGGTTTAAAAAATTTGGGTGGTCTACAAGATGTATCCCGAGATAAATTAGGTTCAGAATATGTAGTAGGCGAACGAGTCGGTATTTTTACACTGGTCAGTTCAACTGAGAATGAAGTTGTATTAGAAGACTGTGATAAACATCTTAATGTCCGAGTTTCTTTTCTTATTGAGCCTGAAGGAGAAACCGTGATTGTTCACGCAAATACCGTGGTTCATGTGAATAATGTGTTTGGTAAGATCTATATGTTCTTCGTTACGCCATTTCATAAAATAATAGTACCAAGCACCCTGAAAGGGTTAGAACAGGCA
>NZ_JBFRSN010000775.1:0-1572 GCF_041473595.1 Vibrio sp. 10N.222.46.A1 | reverse complement strand
GTTAAGTTCGGCTTTAGAAATCGTATTACCGTCTCTCTATTAATAGACAGAATGACTACTAACAGAGACCGACTACGCACTCATGATTCTTGAGACTGCGTTGCGAATGTCAGAATCGGCCGCGTTTGCAGGCATGCTGAATGAGATGTATTGGTCGCCACGGAAGCTCATTGAGCGATCGATTTCTGCTAAGCAGTGAACCATTGAGCCTTCAACGATGAATGATAGCTCGATCTCTTTGTTATTCATGAAACCGCCGCTACGAAATTCAATCTCTTGGTAACAGCCAGAGCGAGAAGTAAAGCTGTTGCCTTTCAAGAAGCCCTTCTCTACGTCTGCTTTCACCATTGCCATTCCCGATGCTTCCACGCCTTGGATGATTTTAGCAACTGTTGGCAATGGGTGTACGGAGATGAAGTCGCGGTCTTTAGGATCAATCGCAAAGCCGATATCTAGGTTGGTTTCAACCCACACATGACACTGATTCATTTGCGCGTTCAACGCGGTGACTGGCGTTTCATCATTTAACTTAAGACGGAATGGCACCAATTTGGTTTCACCCGGTTGGATCACGAAAGGCTCTACGGCTTGAATACGACCTAACGAAAATGTTTCGTAGCTGGTGCTACCTTCCGTTTCGACTTTTACTTCTGTGTTGAGAACCAAGTTGATCAGGTCGATTTGTTGCTCAACGTCGCCGCCAACAATGT
This sequence comes from Vibrio sp. 10N.222.46.A1, assembly GCF_041473595.1. Taxonomy (NCBI): domain Bacteria; kingdom Pseudomonadati; phylum Pseudomonadota; class Gammaproteobacteria; order Vibrionales; family Vibrionaceae; genus Vibrio; species Vibrio sp. 10N.222.46.A1. Next base: position 862 of record NZ_JBFRSN010000775.1, on the reverse strand, counting down.
GAACATTGCCAGACAACTCTCCACCTTGGAAAACTTCAATATTATCTAAGACGGTATCAACTTTTGCTGCACCGATGCCCAAGGAGGCCTTTAATTTCTTAAACATATTATTTCCCTTTCTAATTATCTGATTTACGAATAGTTATTGCGTGACAATTTGCGACACTTGCCTCACAGAATCAAGCAATTTGCCCCATCTATGTTGAATAAGGTCACATTGCCCGAGGAAATGTTGAAATCGTGAAAAATTCCGTTACTCTATTTGTATAGTCAAATAAGGTTTCATTATGTCGAAAGCGCCGCTCTACCTTCAGATAAAACAGTTCATAGACGACAATATCACCAGTGGTCACTGGCCAGTGGGTTACCAGATAACCACAGAACTCGAACTCACCGAGCAGTTCAATGTGAGCAGAATGACGGTGAATAAAGCCATTCGAGATCTGGTGTCTGAAGGCAAGCTCATCAGGAAGCCAAGACTGGGCACTTTTGTTTGTGAGCCTGACGAAAAAGCGCAATCTCCTCTGCTTGATATCAACAACATCGCGCAAGAGATCAAAGACCGTGGCCAAACGTATACTAGCCAAGTTATCAAACACAAGAGCATCAAGGCTGATGAAAGCACGGCTACACGGCTAGGTGTGATGATCAATGCCGAAGTATTCTATAGTGAAATCATCCACTTTGCTGACAACACACCGATTCAATTAGAAGCGCGCTGGGTGAACTCTCAAACCGCTCCAAAATACCTAGAGCAAGACTTTTCAACCTCGACACCCAATGAATACCTTTCAAAAAGCTGCCCGTTGAGTGCTATCGAACACACGGTTGAAGCCATTATTCCTGACTCTCAAATAAGACT
>NZ_JBFRSN010000774.1:0-438 GCF_041473595.1 Vibrio sp. 10N.222.46.A1 | reverse complement strand
TAACTGCTCGAGTGCCGCGCCGCCTTTAATTAATGCGCCACGTTTCGCTGCGGCTGCTAAACCAGAAGTAATTGCAGCAGGTGTCGAGATAACCAACGCACACGGACAAGCAATCAACAATAGAGCTAGACCTCGGTAAACCCAGGTTTCCCAAGGCTGCGCGAACAGCAATGGTGGGGTGATGATGACCAACAGAGCCACCAACATCATTAGTGGTGTGTACCAGCGGCTAAACTTATCGAGGAAACGTTCAAGCGGTGCTTTACGAGATTCTGCTTCTTCAATCAAGTGAAGAATACGGTCAATCGCGTTCTCACCCTGTTTTGACGTGATGGTGATACGAACGACTTTATCGACCACCACAGCACCAGCCATAATGCTGTTGCCTTCGATATGTTCGACAGGAACAGACTCACCCGTTAGCGCACTTTCATCAAA
>NZ_JBFRSN010000773.1:0-6555 GCF_041473595.1 Vibrio sp. 10N.222.46.A1 | reverse complement strand
GGTCAGAAAGCGCGTCCAACGACCTATTGGCGAACCCCGCTCCCAACTTTAAATTCAGTGAATACAATCGAGTTGCGCTTTATCTAGAAAAGGCACTAAGTAAGAATGCGCACTTGGTAGAAAGAGAACAACGTTTTCTATCTCATGCTAGTCACGAATTGCGAACGCCTATTGCAATCATACGAGCAAATATGGAGATCTTAGAGCGCATCTCCCTGCCCTCAGATTTACAGCGCCCGATCAATCGTATCGACCGCGCGAGCAGCAACATGCAGCAAATTACCGAAACCATGCTCTGGCTAGTCCGAAAGAGTGAAACTCCACCGAATCAGAGCTTAGTTTCGGTCGTCGCTTTATTAGATAATTTGATAGAAGAGTTAGAATATTTAATTCAAGGTGAAGAGATCGACATCATCCGCAATTACCTTCATGCCCCAACAGTGGAACTTCCAGAGACTCCAATCAAAATTGTCGTTGGTAACCTCATTCGTAACGCTTTCCAATACACGCACAGCGGTACGATCCATATCTATTTCGAAAAAAACAGCATAGTGATCAAGAACATCAATACACAGGAACTTGATCTGCCATTTCAAGATAGCTTTGGCCTTGGGCAGGATTTAACCGAGAAAATATGTAAGAAGCTAGGATGGCATCTTGAAGCAGAGGAAATAGAGGGAGGCTTGTTGGCTCGGCTTCATTTGCCGGTCGAAGAAAAATCAAATACCAATACTTAACTTCGTTTAAGTTGAATGACCAAGCTTCATGGCGATCCGACCGGACATTTTTGGTCGCCATTGACTGAATTTAAGCTTCATCACTCATATTCAGTTGCAGCCTCTAGCCGAAAAAATAAACAATAAAAAGGGCTAACAAATATGCTAGCCCCAACTCATCGTGATTAAGCAGTCAATTACTTAAAAGTGATAGCTAACACCAACACTCATCAAATATCCGCTGGTATCGTAGAATGCAATATTGGAATTGTTACTAGAATAACCCGCTAATGCGTTGAATCCCCAGTCTTGCCAACCCATAACGTCCATATATTCATAGCCAAGCGTTGCGCTATATCCATTGTCTTCACGTGTTTTCTTGAATACTGGATTGGATGCATCATATGAGCGATGACTGTAATCTGCATTGACCGAGAATGCATGATCATCCACCATCATTATGTAGGTCAACGAGCCAGAGTAATCAGAGAAAGAAACTGCTTTACCGTCTGCAAGATGTTTTTGATAAGACAACGATGGTTCGATAAAAGAGCTCTCACTAACAGGCATCTCCATAGATAGGCTTGCATAATAGCCTTTAGCGTCACGTTGGAGTACACCGGTTGGCACTCCTAGATGAACGCCCGATTTGTCATTTTTAATGTCTTGCTTGTAGACAGCGAAATCACCCGATAAACCAATATCTAATAAGTTGTCGAGTTGTACACGAAAGGTATCACCAGAGATGTCGGTTTTAGTCCTCGCAGTATTGGCTATGAACGGGTCTTCCCATACTTCACCATTTGCGATTGTTGGAAGGTAAGAGAAAGATACAACCGATTCGTTGCCATATTCCAGTGCGTAGCCAAATTCAAAAGCAAAAACACCTTCAATGATATCGCCACGCGAGGTCCCCATAAAGACCTGCTGGTCGCTATCTGAACCAAATGTGTAGCGCAACTGTCCCAGCGGTACAACAAGCGCACTCGAATCCGATTCTCCCTTGCTGTTCAAGCTGCCTTTTTTTACAGCCTCTGAGTCATCGGTTTCACTACCAAAGCCGACCAATACTCCAACTTCGCCTCCCCAGCCTGGTTCATCAAGTTCAGCCAATACATTTGTACTAAACAAAACCCCTAGAGTCATTAACATGCGGTAATTCATCGCTACTTCTCCTTATGAAAGTAGCGAATAGTTTGCCAACTCGAAGGTAAATTTGGGGTGAATAGAGATACTTCATTGTGGGAGCATACTGACGGCATATGCAACAACTCGAGACGGCCGTTTTTTTTACGACTATTTGTATTGTTACACCTAAATTGGTAGTGGGCGTTTGGGTATTGATGCGTTTGATAAGTGCACCTCTGATATAAGTGGCTGATACCCTAGCAGAAATAGGTATCAACCACTCACGTTAAACAATCTAAGCGTCGCTTTTCGGAGCCTCTACATCAACGACTTCTTTATCGACGATAGGAAGTACCTGTTTTACATAGTTACCCGGTGCCTTGCCAATCACAGGGTGAAGCTCGGAACCTTGATTGAAAGGTTCGACTTTCTCGTCAGCTTCAAAGCCTTGTAACCATTGATCCCAGTGTGTCCACCATGAGCCTTCGTTGTGACTTGCGTTGTTTAGCCATTCGTCAGCAGAGTCGTCTAAGTTGTCGTTCAACCAGTAGCCGTATTTCTTTTTCTCTGGATGGTTAACAATGCCTGCGATATGACCAGACTCGCCCAGAACAAACGTCTTGTTGCCACCAGTGTTCAATGCACCACGGTAAGTCCCCTGCCACAACGCGATATGGTCTTCTTTGGTCGAGATGAAGTAGCTTGGTATCTTAATTTTATTCAAATCAATCCATACGCCGCCCACTTTCACGCCTTTGTCTTGAACCAGTTTGTTTTCAAGATAAAGCTCTCGCAGCAAAAAGTTATGGCATTTAGCCGCCACGTTAGTGCTGTCACTGTTCCAGTACAGAAGATCAAACTCCATCGGGCTACTGCCTTTGAGGTAGTTATCAATATAGTAGTTCCAGTATAAGCTGTTCTCTCGAAGCAAACTGAACGTCACGCTCAACGAACGACCATCCATATAGCCCTTGCCATCGTTCTGCTTCTCAATAGCATTGATGATTGTCTCATTGATGTACGCACCCACCTCACCCGGCTGCGAGAAATCCAACAAGGTGGTAAAAAAGGTCGCTGTTTTGATGCGCTTTTTCATGCGCTTCGCAGCGTAGTAAGCCACCGTAGACGCGAGTACCGTGCCGCCAATACAATAACCTGCCGCATTGATTTGTTCTTTGCCTGTGATGTTTTCAATCGCAGCAACGGCTTTAACCACGCCTTCCGTGACATAGTCACCAAACTCAGTGTCCTTCTGCGCTTCACCTGGGTTGCGCCAAGACATCATGAATACGCTGTGTCCTTGCTCAAGTAACCAGCGCACCATCGAGTTCTTCTCACGAAGGTCAAGAATGTAGTACTTATTGATGAACGGCGGAACGATCAACAAAGGCGTCGCGTTAACCTGCAGTGTCTTTGGATGATACTGAATCAGCTCAAACAGCTCGTTTTGAAAAACAACATCACCTTCCGTGTTCGCAACATCTACACCCAATCGGAAAGCGTTGTTGTTGGTCATGCGGATCTTGAGTATATCGGCGCTTGCTTCAACGTCTGCTTGTAACTGCTCTAACCCATCAAGCAGGTTTTCACCATTTCGCTCAAGCGTCAGTTTCATCAACTCTGGGTTAGTCGCAATGAAATTGCTAGGAGAGAGAGCATTGATTGCCTGACGTGAAAAGAACGCCACACGCTCTTTGGTTTTCTCGTCGATGCCTTCGATAGAATTGATGGTGTCGATGTAGCTTTTACTGAATAACAAATAGGATTGCTTGATGAAGCTATAGAAAGGGTCGTTCTTCCATGCATCATCGATAAAGCGCTTATCACTGCGATCTTCTGAGATGACACTTTCAGTGTTGCCCATCAGTGCTGCGTTTTGCCAGATTTGCAGTTGCTGTTCCCACCATTGAGATTGCAGCTGAAGCAGGACGGCGGGTTGGTTGGCGGCTTGCTCGAAGATTTTTGATGCATCATCAAAATTCAATTCTTGCATCGCTTGATTTAGGGGAGATTGCGCGGCTTCCTTGTTTTGTTCAAAGTTATCCCACCATTGCTGGTTTGTTTGTTGAAGTTTAACAAGGTAGTCCGAAAAGAAGTGTTGAAACATAACATGACTCCAATAATCGGAAAATCGCCACCGAATGTGACAGTAAAACTGCCTCACTCGATGGCGATTAAGTTTATGCAGGTGTGACTGTTTTCAAGTTTTCAGTTGTTAGTGTTTCAACATCGTCTTTGAATTCTTTGGCAGCCGCTTGCAGTTTCGAACTGTCACTCATCATTTGCTGAGACAGTTGAGTTAATGCCGTGAGTTGTTGACTATTGAAAGCGGTCAGGCTGTTTACATCTTTGATTTCGCTGACTGCCTTCATTTGAGAAAGGCCCATATCCGTATAAGTCTGCATCGCATTCATTTGCAGTTCTGTCATCGTTTGAATGTTCTTAGCAACCAACTTGTTGAACTTTAAGTACGGTTCAAATTGCTTTTCTGTTTGGTCAGTAATTGTTTTGAAAATATCCGTGTACATAAGTAACTCCTGATGAATACATAGTTTAATAAATTTGTATAATCATCGTTTCAGCCAACATTCATCTATGAGCTCGCGATGCTTTGAAAAGCTGATCCGATGTTTAAGCTTGCTATCGATACCTTAGGCTCTAACCTTCAATACCTTTTAGCAAAACAGCGGTTCCCATTCCTCCACCCACGCAGAGTGAAGCAACGCCATAAGTCGTTTTCTGTTCAAGCATTTCATGGATGAGTGAAACAATAATTCGATTGCCAGACGCACCTAGAGGGTGACCAAGCGCGATTGCCCCACCATTCACATTGACCTTTGGCTTGAACGCATCAAGCGGTAAATCATGCTGCTCTGACAATTGGTACATTACGCCAAGAGCTTGTGCTGCAAACGCTTCATTCAATTCAAACAAATCTATTTCTTCGAGGGTGAGATTCGCTTTATCAAGCGCTTTAGATACCGCTTCTACTGGGCCTAACCCCATAATTTTGGGATCTAAACCAGATTGCGCGTAGCTGCTCAGCTCTACCAGTGGTGTCAGGCCGTATTTCACGACCGCCGATTCAGACGCTAAGATGATTGCACTTGCGCCATCATTGATGCCCGAAGCGTTACCTGCCGTAACAGACCCTTCACGGTCAAAGGCTGGGCGAAGCTTTTGCAGAGCTTCGAATGTCGCGTCTGACTTCGGATACTCATCGGTATCAAAAATGACGGTTTGTCTGCGCTGCTTAACTTCTACAGGCACGATTTGCTCGTTAAACTTACCCGCTTCAATCGCTGCGACGGCTTTCTGTTGGCTTTCTAGGGCATAGTTATCTTGAGCTAGGCGCGAAACATTTAACGTGTTGGCGATATTTTCAGCCGTCATGCCCATGTGGTAGTGATTAAACGCATCGGTTAAGCCATCACCAACCAATAAGTCTTTCATTGAGATATCACCCATTTTGTGACCATTACGAACACTCGCGGGCACCACAAACGGAATTTGGGACATCACTTCAACGCCAGCAGCAATAACCACTTCAGCATCTTGTGCTTTGATGTGCGCCGCTGCGTCCATCACTGATTTCATACCGCTGCCGCAAATCATGTTCACGCCGTATGCTGGCGTTTCCTCAGGAAGCCCCGCATAAATGGAAGCCTGACGAGCAACCCCCATGCCTTGACCTGCCGAAATCACATTGCCGACGATCACTTCATCAATCGCATCTAACGAAAGATCGACAGACTCAAGTGCGCCTTTGATCGCAACGCCAGCTAACTCACCCGCAGATACGTTTTTTAGCGACCCAGTAAATGCACCAATAGGAGTGCGCTTGGCCGCAACAATAAATACTTTTTCCATCATTCCAATCCCTTCAGTTTCGCCAATTAGTGCATGTACAAGCCGCCATTCACTGACAATGTTTCGCCTGTAATGTACGCCCCAGACTCACTCGCTAAAAAGCCCACTGCATCGGCAATTTCAACAGGCGTCGCTAACCGTTTCATTGGGATTTGATTCTTTATAGAATCAAGGACTTCAGGTTTCATTTGTTCAACCATAGGCGTGCCTGTGTAGCCAGGGGCAACAACATTTACCGTCACACCACTCCTAGCACCTTCAGCGGCAAGCGCTTTTGAAAAACCAATCATCCCGGCTTTCGCTGCTGAGTAGTTAGTTTGTCCGAATTGACCTTTAAGACCATTCACTGAAGAGATATTAATGACGCGGCAATTGCCCTTTTCACACATAGGCGCAAACAGTGGTTGAGTAACATTGAAAAGGCTGTTTAAGTTCGTTTCAATCACGTCTTTCCATGCTTCGGCATCCATCTTCTTAAAAACACTGTCACGCGTTATACCCGCATTGTTGACCAACACATCCACCGTGCCTTCTTCTTCTAACAACTTGCTTAAGCTCAGCGCACATTCCGCAGTATTGGTAACATCTAATTCAAACAATCTCACTTGATCTTCGGTGAATTGTTTTTCGTTAAACCAATCCAAGGCACATTGGTAATTCCCAGTAAAATAAGTCGCGATAACACGATAGCCGTCTGCAACTAACTTAGAGGAAATTGCTGAGCCGATACCGCCTTTTGACCCTGTAATTAAAGCAAGCTTTTTCATTAATGATTCCATCCCTTACAAGAAATTAAATAACAATGATGTTAATAAGATAATGTCTTAGTTGATAATTAAAC
>NZ_JBFRSN010000772.1:0-392 GCF_041473595.1 Vibrio sp. 10N.222.46.A1 | reverse complement strand
AGGTCAACACGCCCTAGTGTGAGCAGTCCTTTACTTCGTTTATTGACCAACTGTCATATTCAACTATTTTTTAATTTCGCTCTCGAAATAAATGAACTAATGACTCAGATCAACTTAATTGTGTTCATTTGGTGCTTTTTGTAAAACAAAAGTTGAAAGATTCAAAAATTATTGAATAATGGGCTTAACTAAAATTGAAGTAAACACTTCATCCAATTCGTACTGAAACAGGATCCATATCCAATGTCTAATTCGTTTGTTCTGGTTATTAACTCGGGTAGTTCATCCCTAAAATTTGCTGTTATTGATTCTGTTTCTGGTGAAGCCGTATTGAGTGGCTTAGGGGAGTGTTTTGGTCTTGAAGATGCTCGTATGAGCTGGAAGTATCAAGG
>NZ_JBFRSN010000771.1:0-3677 GCF_041473595.1 Vibrio sp. 10N.222.46.A1 | reverse complement strand
CTTAGAACTTAGAACTTAAAACCTAGAGCTTATAGGCTTCGACGGTTTTGATCGTGGTCCAATTGCTGTTGGCGTCTTGGATGAATTCTTGCGTATTCTCCAGCCAACGCTTTTGAACTGACTTATCTAAGTTTAAGTACAGCTTCCCACCTTCTACTTTCCAAGCTAGTGGGTCCGTTTCAAATTTCTTACCCATTGCCACACCAAAGGCACAATAGCCACCATATTGAGGTGCATAAGCCGATGGGTTAGATCGGAATTCATCTCGGTTTTCACTGCTCACAAAGTTATAAATCGCATTCTTATAAGTCGCTGTGAATTCAGATGTGCCTTTAACTGGCCCCTCATTGGCAAAGTAAGCAACAGGGTCATAACCTTTAATGGCGAGATCATTGTTGTCGACACTCATATCAAGGTCTGCTGCCATTAACGAAAAGCTGGTTCCTAGTAACGCGGCCAATAGAGTGATTTTTTGACTGGTCGATTTCATGTGTGACATATCAAGTTCCTTGTCAGTGTTGGTTATCTTGTTTGAAATAATTTAGCCCACTCGTCCGGTCTATAGAGGGACAAAAGAACTAAAAACTAAGCGAATCGTTCGGAGGGTGCATGGATCTGCTGTCACAATTAATGGAACACTTCTCGATACGCACTGGCGTTTTCTATTCTGGAAACCTGTGTGGGGTGTCGTCATTTAACGCGCAACAAGGCAAAGAAGGGCACCTTCATGTATTAAGTTCGGGGGAGTTGACCTTATCTGGTGCTCATACGGAATGCAGGCAGCTTTCTCAGCCCTGTATTATTTATCTGCCGAATAGCACACCACATGTAATTGAAGGTGTGGGAGAAGGTGCAGAGCTTGTGTGTGCGAACGTGGAGTATCGTTCAGGGCAGATGAATCCTTTATTATCGGCTCTGCCCGACATGATAGTTATTCCGTTTGAAGATGCACCGAACTTAATGCCTGTGATTGAGGTGCTGTTTCGAGAGTCGGGGCAAGCATCTTCAGGACAACAATCGTCAGGGCAGCAATACCTAATGGACAAGTTGAGTGATGCGTTGATGGCGTTGATTTTTCGTCATCTCATTGAACAACAAAAAATCGATAGCGGCGTTTTCTCTGCTCTTGCACACCCAAGGCTTGCTGCTGTGGTGACCGCTATTCACCGGTTGCCTGCTCGTCATTTTTCGGTTGCAGAAATGGCGTCACTGGCTTTGATGTCTCGTACTCAGTTTATTGAGGCGTTCAAGCGTGAGGTGGGTGAAACACCGGGAGATTACGTGCAAAAGTGGCGTGTTTCCGTTGCTCAATCTCTGCTACTGCAAAATAAGCCCATCAACTGGGTTGCCGATGAAGTCGGTTACAACAGTTATTCAGGTTTCTCACGCGCATTTCAGCATGTATCGGGTGTGTCGCCACGTCAGTGGTTAAAAGAGAGTAACGCATAAGAGGGAAAGGGATGTTGAAGTTTAAAGTTGCCAGTGAAAGCGAGTTAGTGCTTTCACTGGCAAGGCGAACCTCGTTGCAGAAAAGAATGTTGCATCAAGGCAAATTACAGACTGAGGATTGTCACTAGGCCTGTAATACGTCGTTGGCTAGATGAGCACTAACGAAGTAACCAGTGGCGCAGTGGCGTTTTTTCTATACCAGCGATCAATATAAAGCTCAGGGTAAAGGTGCCGAAGAACACGGTAATGTCTTTAGCGAGTTCAGTGATGCCCAATACTCCGCAGACATTGAATAGCAAAATAATGATCAACAGATGGCAAACGTAGATACCCAGCATACGATTCGAGATAGCGTGAAGCCATGCGTAATCGCCGATGTTTGGATTAGCTAAAAGCCACATGAACACACCAATCCCCCACAAAGCTGTACCAAACAAGAAATCGTGAATATTAAAGGCGATATCAAATTGGGTTAGCCATGCCGCTTCGGCAAAGTGGATGACCATGCCTAACGCCAATAACCCTAATGCTTTGGCTGAGGACACTTTCCATTGATGCTGACGAATGAGGAAACCTAAGGTCACCATTAACGTGCTGAAGAACGGACCGTTACGCGTGAAGAAAGGGGCACTAAGGTCGGTTAAGCTTGTGTAGCTGCCCGCAAATACACCATAGACGTAAAGCAGAATGGCCACCGGTAGTAAAAGCTTATCGAGTTTCATCTCTACCATTAAGGCGATGATCAAAACCGCGCACACAAGGGCGGGAATGAACCATAAATGTACCAACCCACCCTCTAAGAAAGAGTTGAGTGGGGTATTCATTAAGAAACCCCAATAGCCTTCACGTTCGCCTAGATAGCCAAACTCTTCTACTTTCGCGAGATTGAATGGCATCACTAAGCAAATGATGCTCCATGCCAACCAAACTTTGAGTAGTGGTTTGGAGTAGTTGATGAAGGCTGTCCAAGGTGATGCTGTGAGCTTAGGTTGAATCAGATAGCCTGAAATAAGGAAGAACAGAGGCACGGCAAAACGAGCGGTTTGGTTGAGCACATAACCGATCCAAGGCACCTCATCTATTTGCCAATAAGTGAGTGCCATTTGGCCGTGCAAACCAATGATCGCCAAGATAGCAATCACTCTGCCTAACTCGATACTGGCGATGTGTTGTGAAGGCGTATGTTGAACGGAAGACATATCAGATCTCTCAGTAAAATTTTTACGAAATCTAGCAGCCTTTATGCCCAACCAGTTAGTCCTAAATCAAGGCTTATGACCTTTGTTTCAAGGCTTGTGTCGGTTTTTTGAAGCCTGTCGCAGCTATATTAAATCCATTGCAGTGAGTGCAAATATACCTAGTGTACAAGTGATAAGAGAAACAACAGTAGTAAGAGCGATGATGTTAGCCGCGAGTGTTGAGTTTCCTCCCATCGCACGCGCCATAACATAGCTTGCCGCTGCCGTTGGTGCTGCGCTCATCAAGAAGATAAGTCCGAGATCGAGCCCTTCAAACCCTAAGTACCAGCCAGCCAGTGTAGTCAGTAAAGGTGACGCGATTAACTTGTAACTAGAGGCGAACCACGTAGACAACTTTTCTTGTTTAAGCGAACTAATATCTAGAGAACCACCAGTACAAAGTAGAGCCAAAGGCAAAGTCATGTTGGCAAAGTATTGCCCAGCATCAGTCACCATTTTTGGAATCGGAATTGAAAGTGCATAGAAGACGACTGCTAAGAAAATAGCGATGATTAACGGGTTTTTGGTGATGGACTTGGCGATCACTTTAATGGCTTTAGCGCCGGTGTCTTTGCCTTTGGGTGTCAGTGCTATCACGGCTTGAATGTTATACAGTACGGTCAGAGATGCGACATAGATAGCAGCCAATGCCACGCCTTGGTTGCCATAAATATTAGCCACGTAGGCGAGGCCGATGATCGCGGTATTAGCGCGGAATCCACCTTGGATGATCACACCTTGATCTTTAGAGCTTTTGAATACCAACTTGGTTGAGAAAATCGTGAACAAGAAAAAGACAAAGTTAGCGATGACGCCAAACGCAACTAACGCGCTACTGGCTGAAAAGTTGTGATTCGATTGAACAATACTCAGAAATAGCATCGCGGGTAGGGTGACTTGAAACACCACTTTGGACGCGACATCAATGAAATTATCATTGATCAAACCGATTCGCTTGAGCATCACACCAAGAAACAGCATTAAACCTGT
>NZ_JBFRSN010000770.1:0-4089 GCF_041473595.1 Vibrio sp. 10N.222.46.A1 | reverse complement strand
ATTAACCATAGTTTATATTAAACATATTAATGTATAAAACTTGCGACTAATTAGTACGAGCGACAAAGGACCCTTTGAGACTCAAACAACCAATAGTTAACTTCGGCCAATGAGTTAACCAGTTTTTAGACTGAACTCGTTGATCAAACACGTCTCTGCTGCGATTGGGATTCGGTGTGATCTTTAAATCAAACAAACTCTCTAAACCAAAAGCCGAAATGCACTCGATTTCCCCTGTCGGGCTTTGCTTGACGGCGACTGCGGTTTCTTTCTCTGGCCAGTAACGCATCGCATCCAATGAGCTTTGATAGGGCTCATCCTCGTTTCGAGTATGCATGTTGGCTTGATTGCGAACTTGCCAATTTAATTCAGGCAACCGTTGTTGAAGTAGAGCCTCGTATCTAAGACCCGATTCGTAGAAGGTATCAATAGGATCAAAGTAGATCACATCAATATCATTAAGTGGAGTCGGGGAAGCATAACCATGTAGGTCGTCCCAAACTAGGTTTCTCACAAAGCCCGCAGCGACATAGCACTGCGGTAAATCCAGCTGATCGACACAGTCTAAAACCTGCATTCGTAAGGGATCTTGTTTGATCAACGTGACGATGTGGTTGGCTAGCGGACGTATCATTATGATGTCGGAACGTCGGTGACTTGGTAATGACGTGTCACGTTCTTGGAGGTTTCACCCCATTCAGACGTTTTTACTCGCTGTTGGTGCGCTTCAAACGCCTCACGGCTAGTGAATTCTTCATACACTTCAAAACGATTAGGTTGAAGTGAGCTTTGACTGACTCGAAACACGATACAACCGGGTTCTGAGAGTGTGAGTTCCTTATGAACAACCAGCGCTTGTGTGACGGCTTCTAGGTCGTTGTCTGGCACAAGAATATGCCCTTGTAGAATGACTTTACTCATGATCACGTCCATTTGATTTTATCCATTACTGTCTTTTTCTATTAAAAGCTCTTCCGTTACAAACATAATCCCATTTTGAGTTTGTGTCGTATAGGCCTGTGTGAATAAAAAATAGTCAATACAAAAAGCACGCAAGTTACAACGTAACTTTAATTGGGAGGGAGACAAGTATTACGCGAGAAAGGCCAGTTAATGGTAGGAGTAGGAAAGACAAATTATTGGGAACTAAATCTGTGTTAGTCCGGTCTATTAAATACGTATCACTGAACTGTATTGATACTGAAATGAATTTGTCATCTGAGATAACTAATCTAAATTTCGAACAACGGCTTAATAGATTGAATTGAGCCATAGTTGATAACTAGGTCATACTTTGATGTAAATGGTACTCGAAACTCTATATATTTTGTGACTTGTATCATTGATCTGGCCATCAAACACCGTTAGATTCGAATGGTAGGCAATAAAAATAGCTCATGAAGAGCAGATAAAGAAAAGGAAATATCCCTTATGAAAAAAATGAGAAGAGCACAGCTTCATCGCGTTCGCATCCAATACTGGAAAGACACAGCGAAAGAAGCTTCAAAGAAATAAGCTTTAAATCGTAAAGCTTTAAAAAAGCTGAACAGCTTAATCAAATGTAAAACGCAACAAACCGATTTCAATAGCACTCTCAAGGACCTTCATCTGGTCGGCGACTAAAGAAATTACCCCCCAAAGAGCTGGCAGGCATTAACAGTAATGCAATTCAATGTCAGCTCATTAATACCTCCTAGTTTATCTTTACCCGCTCAGCACTCTGAAGCAAAACCAAAACCAACCACCAATCCGTACCTTTGCCTCTATCACGAAAACCGTTGTTAGAATTCAAAGCACCTAACAATAAAACAGCGGCCAATAAAAAAGCTCCCGATTTCTCAGAAGCTTTGATTTAGATTTTGATATCTGATTTGGTTACCCGTTGAGAGTTCAGAATAAGTGACTCTATCGATGGAACAGCGTCTTCAAACTCACATCGTCCGTTCTATTTAGCTTCAAGCTCAGTAGACACCCGCCAACACCAATCAGTACATAAATACCCAAAGACAAAACCGGCGCTTCTGCAATCGCACTGAATGGGTTGCTCGCCGTTAGTACCTTTATTGGTAGTGATGCGATGAGAGAGAAGAAGTCATTGATGCCATAGAATCCAAATACGGCGACCGAGAGTAACTTAATCGCATAGCTTGAGATAAAAATGACAAGCAGTGGAGAATTCACTAACTGCGAAATTGCCAGGGTAACGGTTGCTAGTGGCAATAAAACCAGTGCAACTAACATCATTCGCCCAAAGAATACCAACCAATTGCTCAGCACATAAAACAGTGATTGCTGCTCTACTATCAATGCCAATTGTTGTTCGCTTGAGACGTTCAATATCCAGAATAGGAAGTCAGCGAATAGAACTAATAGCGCGCAGATAGCCGGAATAACCACTAGACCGAAGCCTAGCTTAACGCCGTGAGTCATGGCATTGGATACTGGCATACTTCTCCAAAACATCGAACTGCCTTCTTGGCGCTCTTTACGCAGTGTTTTAGGGATGTAAAGCGTTGAAAGTATGAGTGAAATAAGGCCAGCACCAAAGTAGATCACTGAGTTGAGGTCTTGTGCAAACTCTCTGTGGATGTCGCTCACGTCGCCATTCACTTCCATTTGGAAGAAGAACTCATGCTGCGCTACGCCATTGAAAAACAAACTAACGAACAGCAAGAAACCACATAACGCGATAAATAGAGGTAATCGAGTGTTAATTTTGTGCTCGATCAGTTCTTTTTCTAGCATATAAAAAGTTGGGTGCATTATGCCTTCTCCGTCTGTGTTGCAAGGAATAGGTCTGCGAGACCAACGTTGTAGATGTTACCCAATGATTCAACTTGCGCTTTGTATTGGCCTTCCAATAACCATTTAGTGGTTCCTAGCCCAGGTTGTGAGGTCAGTGGATTAAGTTTCTGGATTTCGCTTGAGTGGTTGTTTGCGACATCGATAATGAAATAGTCGTTCTCGATGTCTTCCATGCTCTTTTGCAGCACACAATGGCCTTGTTTCAGAATCAACACATCCGTTAATAGGTGTTCAATCTCTGAAACCTCATGGCTGGCAATGATCATCGCGCGTTCGCCGTCATGGAACCACTCTAGGAGGTGGCGATAAAAAGTATCGCGGTAGAGCAGATCTAGACCTAGCGTTGGCTCATCTAAGATCAACACTTGAGTGTCGGTCGCGATAATGATTGCAAGGTGAAGTTGTACCTTCATCCCTTTAGAAAGCTGTTTGATCGTTGAAGACAGCTTAATGTTGGTGCTACTTAACGTCTGTTCTGCTTTTTGCTTGTTGAAGCTTGGGTGCACGCCTTGGGTGTATCGAAGCAGTTGTTTAACGGTCATCCACTCGGGTAGCACATTAACATCTGAAATGTACGACAGGTGCAACATGAGTTCTGCATGCTGGTGGATAGGGTGATAGCCGTTAACTTCTATCTCACCTTGATAGCTGTGTCCGCCAAGCAGTGATTTGATCAGAGTCGATTTCCCTGCGCCATTGTGGCCTAGCAGACCAAGCACTTGCCCCGGTTTTAACTCAAAGCTGATGTTCTCGACACCCACTTGATTTGAATAGGTTTTGGTTACGTTTTTCACTGAAAGTAAAGTACTCATGACTTGTCCTTTATATGTTGTTCTAGCTGTTTCACGAGTTCTTCGACACTCATATCAATGATGCCTAGCGTCTCAGCGATGGCTGGGATCTGTGTGTTGATGAATGATTGATGTGCGGACTCTTTCAATTTTTGAAGTGCCCCTTCTGCGACATACATACCTTGGCCGCGTTTTTTCTCTACCAAGCCTTCATCCACCAGTAACTGGTAGCTTTTCATGACAGTAAGGTGGTTGATCTTGAGATCGGCGGCAACCGCACGCACAGAGGGCAGTGCTTGTTGCTCTAACCAAACACCTTGAAGAATTTGGTCACTGATCTTTGCCGCTAGCTGCCTAAAGATCGGTTGGTCGTCTTTCCATTCGGTCATAATTAAAACTGCATGGTGATATACATGTGTATAACACTAAACTTTTTATTCAGATTGGCAAGGTTTTTATAAAAATGAAGAGTATATTTTTATGTTTGAGAGAA
>NZ_JBFRSN010000769.1:0-315 GCF_041473595.1 Vibrio sp. 10N.222.46.A1 | reverse complement strand
TGTCATCACCGTATTTTGAAACCAAACGTGGCAAATCGTGGTTGTTCCAAAAAAGGGAATTCCAACCACCATCGGCCAGCTCTAGCTGCCACTTGGTCAGCACATTTTTGAACTCTCGAAGATCAAGCGGAATAGGGTTCCATTTGTCACCGTTCTCCCATGTCAGGGTAATGTGCTCAAATTGGAACACCATAGAAAGTTCATTTCTATCTTGTCCGCTGTATAGCTTGGCTATTTCTGGAGTCGCGCCCCAAGTTTCTCCAACGGTTAACAAATCCTTGTTACCAAAGGTCGCCTGATTCATTTGTTGTAATA
>NZ_JBFRSN010000768.1:0-3416 GCF_041473595.1 Vibrio sp. 10N.222.46.A1 | reverse complement strand
CGATGGCGCACACCAAGTGATCAGTACCCGACAAGCCGAGAGTAAGTTCAACCCCACGACTCGACCTTGGTTTCGTAACGCAAAGCCTGACGGCTCAATACAACTCTCTGAGCCCTACCTGTTCTATTTCCTGCAAACCAATGGCATCACGCTTTCTAGACGTTCTTTGGATGGCAAGCATGTCGTTGGTGCCGACTTCACGTTGAAATCTCTCTCTTCCCAGATCAGTGAATTGGCCTACTCTCCACAAACCCGACTCGCTCTGTTCGATCAACATTTCAATCTTCTCGGCCAACATCAACTTGATCTATCGATTCCCAAGCTTACCTCCCAGCCTAACGACACAAGTAAAACTGAGAAAACGAATAACCAAACGACAGGGAAACTCTCTGGTAGTGAGCAAGACCAAAGCTTCTTTAATGTGCCTAAGCGTGAACAGATGGAAGCATTGAAAGCATCCGTCATAGCACCACTTATCTCCGACGAGGAGAAATTAAGCCTCAACCTAAAAAACGTTGAGTACAACTTAAACACTTGGGCATTAACGCTAACTCCTGTTGAGCTCACTCAGGATGTCACTTTATATTTGGCAGAGGCTACGCCACACAATGAGTTGCTCTCTGATCTTATCTCGATGCGTGACAAGCAAGTCGCCGTCGCGATTGGGATGTTGTTCATCTGCTTCGCTATCGTATGGTTTGTCGCCAATCGTTTGTCTCAGCCGCTTAATACGCTGATGCAACTCACCGACAACATCGCACGATTTGACTTCAGGCGAACTCATTATCCCAAAAGCATGATTCAAGAAGTGGCTAACCTCGCCCACTCAATTGAGCTGATGGAACACACACTTCATGATCTTATTACGCTACTTCGAGACACGGCAGGTAATCAGGAGTTTTCGATATTAGCCAAAAATATTGCTCATCAAAGCTATTTAATTACCAAAGCAGAAACCATCGTCCTCTTCACTCAATCAAAAGAGAAAGATGTGTTTGATACGGCCGCGAACCTCGCCATTCTTCCCTTTAAGGCCGACATTAATGACTTCATCAAGCACACCCCTTGGTTGCTGTGCCAGCTTAAATCCGGAGAAACCATCCACTTAAACCGAGAAGACAATGTTCTCAACTATTACCAAGATTCGATCTTCAATTCAGATCTGTACCTGTTCCCACTATTAAACCGTGAGAAGTTGTTGGTGGGTATCGTCGCAATTGGCTATGAAAGACCGATTACCAAGATGCAGGCAGACAAGCACGCCTTCTTACGAGAACTGCTCAGCTTTGCGGAAATAGCCAAAGATAACATTGACCAAATGCAGCAACAGAAAGACATGCTGAATGCCTTTATCGAGTTGATTGCATCAGCGATTGATACCAAATCACCTTACACGGGCGGGCACTGCCAACGCGTGCCTGAACTGACCAAATGGCTGACTCAAGCAACCATTGATGATGACCGTTATTACCCGCAATTCTCATTGGATAGTAAACAGTGGGAAGAGTTAATGCTCGCCGCTTGGCTTCATGACTGCGGCAAGGTAACCACACCTGAGTATGTCGTAGACAAAGCGACAAAACTTGAAACCATTTACGACCGAATCCACGAAGTGCGGATGCGTTTTGAGCTGTTGAAACAGCAAGCGGAAACCGATTACTGGAAAGCTATAGCGAACGGAGCGCTTCAAGAGGAGCAGCTTAAGATCCTCGAACAAAGCTTGTCAGAATTGGATGAAGAATTTGCCTTCGTTGCTGAGTGCAACCTTGGCGGCGAATCTATGACGGAAGAGCAGCTAGAACGCTTAGATCAAATAGCCAAACGCCAATGGAAACGTACACTGGATGATCAATTGGGTTTGTCTTGGTCTGAAAAAGAGAGATTTAACACCCAAAAAGAGTCGGTTGAGAAAGACAGAACTGAGCCAACGAGGCAGGAAGAGGGTTTGCCCGTCATGGAGCCTCTGCTTGCAGACAAACCGGAGCATAAAATACCTTGGGACAATGGCTTTAACCCTGCCGATGTATGGCAAGAAGCGTTTGTGCTTAAGCCAGGAGAGGTCAAATACAACCAAGGTGAACTGCACAACTTGAAAGTTCGTCGTGGCACGTTAAACGATGAAGAACGTTTCATGATCAACGATCATATTATTCAAACCTTCACCATGCTTAACAAGCTGCCTTATCCTTCTTACCTCCAGAATATTCCGGATATCGCCAGCGGACACCACGAGCGTATCGACGGCAAGGGCTACCCAAGAGGCTTAAGCGAAGACCAATTACCTCTACCGTCCAGAGCGATGGCCATTGCTGATGTCTTTGAAGCGCTCACCTCTAGTGATCGCCCGTATAAGAAAGGCAAACTCCTAAGCGAATCACTCAACATCATGACCGACATGGCCACCAGCGGTCATATCGATCCCAAGCTGTATTTGCTGTTCTTAGAAAACAAAATCTACGACAAATACGCTGAGCGATTCCTAGAGACTAAACAGCGTTGCGAGATTGAACCAAACGAACACATCGACCGAGTAAAAGAGTACATTCGTTCATTGTTCTAGGCTTTTGTCTGTAATCTTCAGCCTCAATGTTTAGCTTTTAACGGCAGAGTCCAAAACCGCAGCATCTGCTACAACCACAGCAGATCGAGGTGTTTGCTTGGCTTTTGCTTTGCTGTGTCTTTTAGCCAATAGAGTATTGGTTATGCTCGCCACGACTATCAAATTGATGCCGATTAACTGCTGAGATGAAAACACGTCATCAAAGAACAAGCTCTGCCATAACGCACTGAACAGCATGTTCGTGAAAATTAGGGGAGCCAACTGAGAACCGCTGTCTGCCAACTTGTACGCTTTCGAGCGGAAGATTTGCGTGTTAATAGTAAATAGAGCCAATCCAAAAGCGCCAAGCCCAATCCAGCGTAAGCCTTCAAAAGATAGCAGAGCCGAAAAGGTTCCATTGCCCGCAGCACTCTCAAGCATATCTGGATCCGCAGATACTGAAGTAAACACAACCATTGGTATCACAAAGATTGCCGCGACCAAGAACGTCCACGCGTTAAGCTCTGCGGGTGCCAGGCTAGTCTTGGATGCTCGATACAAACTCACTTGTGAACCTGAATTAAACACACCCGCCAATAACCCTAGCAATAGCGCTGGCCTAAAGAATTCCGAACCAAACTCAAACTGCGACCAATCCCCTGCCATCATCACTACGCCGAAAAATGTAATGGCTAAACATGCGATAGTCGTTGTATGAATCTTGGTTCCGAATATTAATTTTTCTAACAACGGAATAAACAGCGGACCCGTACTGAATAACACCACACCTTCAACCAGCGTTAAGGTTTGTAGTGAAGTAAGGAAACACCACTGACACGCCACCATAAAGATCGCCCGCATCACCAAAGGTTTCCAC
>NZ_JBFRSN010000767.1:0-2699 GCF_041473595.1 Vibrio sp. 10N.222.46.A1 | reverse complement strand
GCTTCCGTGATAATGACACCGAAACTAATCATGCACTGAACAGAAAAGTTGTAGCTTCTGTTGTCGGATTTAAAGGCAACATTAAAGAAGAGTGGCATATATTTACTAAAATCGGTAAATAGATTCTACCGCACTCAAACCATGCTGAAACGTTTGGTAAGCGTTTCAGTATCCTTATAATTCCTTGATCGCCATATACCTACCCCTTGTATAATGTTAATCTTGTCTTGTTATCAACATAGAGAAATTATTCATGAGCAAACTAACCGCTGATACTCAAGCAAATCTAGAACTTTTCGTTTCTGAAACGCAAGAAACTAAACTGGTATGGGGCCTTCGCAACGATGAAGGTTGGCTAGCATGTGATTCAAGTGAATTCGAAAACAGTGAAGTGATGCCGTTCTGGTCTTCAAAAGAAGATGCTCAGACTCACAATGTCGAAGAGTGGGCTGATTTCGAAGTATTAGAAATTCCACTAGATATCTTTGTAGAAGATTGGTTACTTACTCTAGCTGAAGACGGCGTTCTTGTTGGTACTAACTGGAATGCAACATTAGAAGGCAAAGAACTAGAGCCTTCTGATCTAGCGAAATTATACATCTAGCTTCCAAGATCGGTCGTACATAGCGTACGACCGGTTACCCATAATAAGCCATTGAGAATTAGAGATTTACCTCACATAAAAAACCATCAACCTACCAAAAAAATTGAAGCAACATCAAACTAACAATAGAATATCGTTCTTTATCTGATTGATATTATCTCGTGATTCACTTCATTTTCATTGCCTTTTTGCTTTTCATCAATCTTTATTCTTTTAGCCAAGCATCAACATTGGATCATGAATCTTATCCAACAATTAGCTCCTCGGCATTAGCTCCCCACACAACTCCAAATGCTGATTGGAACGCACTCTATCTGTCGACTCTAACTCATTCCCCTTCGCGCGCATTGAACATGCTGCAAACACGCTACACTAGCTCAACAACCTACGGGGATAAGCTCTACCTATCGGCACTGCTATATCAATACATGAGCCAGCGCGATCAACCGTTTTATGGAATCGCTTCAAACGACAGTGACTACCAAGCAATAGAACAAGCGTTTATTAATGCCCTAGTAAATGATGGACAAGGTCAGTACAAAGAAGCTCAGCAAGACTTTTTGTCCATATTAGTAAAAATGCAATCAATCAACGATGTTACAGGTAGAGCATTATTAAAATATCAATTATGTCGTTCTCTCAATGAGCAAGCTAAATATCATCAAGCGAACTATTATTGTTCTGCACTTCAGTCGGATTTGCATGACATTGCTGACCCTGTATTACCAAAATTTGGCACTTATCGAGTGATCGCTAACAATCACCATTTCCGCAGCGACTATCAAGCCGCGCTAGATACTTACCTATCACTGATAAGCGTGTTCCCACAAGGACACGATATTTCGGGGATCTATAACGATGTGGGTAATTTGCTCAAAGAGTTAAAGCAATATGATAAATCGGCTGAGTACCTCATAGAAGCACTCGCTCTGAGATCGGATGCTTCTGATTTGATGAAAGCACAAGTTCATCATAGCCTTGCAGATCTTTACCTTAATCAAGGACAAAGTGACCTAGCAATTAATCACTTTCAAAAAGCAAAAGCACTGTTGACTACATCACCTCATAGCTACGGTATTGCGCTAACAACTCTTGGTTTAGGAAAAGCATACACGCAGACGAAGAACTATGATTTGGCGAGAGACTACTTAGTAGAGTCTCTATCAGCTTCAAGCAAGCTAAACAACGATGTCATTCGAATCAACGCTTTCTTGGCAATCAGCGATATGTTCGAAGACCAAAAACTTAAAACGGAAGCGCTCAATTATGCACAACAAGCTTTGGAGCTATCCGAACAAGTCACAAGACATAAGTACACCGCTCAAGCACTACTTCAACTATCTGATATTCATCAGACACTCAGCGATTACAAGCAAGCTTTCTATTTCTATCAGCGATACTCCTTAATACAGTTCGAAACCCGAGATATAGATAACAGGTTAGCTTTTGAAGCACTAGATCTAGCTCATGCTCGGTACGAAAAAGAACTAGAGAGTTCTTTCCTGAGACATCAAGCAAATTTAGACCGACTTCAAATCGAAAAGATGGAACATCAAAGGATGGTGTATAACATCATTGTTATTCTATTGCTGTGTGCGGCTAGCTTTATGATCTTCACAAACAAAGCCATTCGTGCGAAAGCAGCAATCGATGCCATGACAAAGGCGTATAGTCGCACCGAGATAATACGAAGAGTCAAGCGTATCAAAGCCTGTAAAGGAACAGAAAAACAACATGTTCTCGTTTTACTCGATCTAGATAAATTCAAGAAAATTAATGACCAATATGGCCACCCTACTGGTGATAGAGCACTCGTTCATATAAGTCAGCAAATAAGACAACATTTAATTAAAGGTGAGCTGTTCGGGCGCTTAGGCGGCGAAGAATTTCTGATTATGCTTACTGATACAAAACCAGCTGAAGTACAAGAGCGTGTAGAGGAGTTACATTATGCTATTTCGAGTGCAGTTTTCTTATCAGAAAGCAAAAAGCCACTTAATGTAACCGCGAGTTTTGCTTATCTAGCAACCTCAAACGCATTAAGTGACTTTGATGACTTGTACTCGGTTCTTGACCAAGCACTTTATCAAGCGAA
>NZ_JBFRSN010000766.1:0-1884 GCF_041473595.1 Vibrio sp. 10N.222.46.A1 | reverse complement strand
CTTCAATGATCGCCGCCGATTTCAGAGGTTCAACATAATAAAGTACTGGCGCGCGCTCCGGGTGCTGATATTCCAACACCATCTTGTAGCGATTCGCAAAGCTAAACGGCAAGCGCTGATAAGTACGTGCCGCCCCTACCAATTCAGCCATTATTCTGCTTCCATTTGATCGATGAAGGCTTGGATTTCAGCAGGATGATTCATGCTATCGCCAAACTTAGGAAGTACTGGAATATTATCGTTATCCATTAGTTTCAAGCCTTGCTCTGCCTTGTACAGTTGCTCAGCACGGATAAAGTTGTATTTGCGTTGCGTGATACCATCGGCTGTCATGCCATCACGAATAATGGTTGGCTTGATAAATACCATTAGGTTCTTTTTCTCAACCTGAGTACTGGTTGATTTGAACAGGTGTCCAAGAACAGGAATATCACCCAAGAATGGGACCTTAGACTCACTCTCCAGTGCACGCTCGTCAATCAAGCCCCCCAACACCAGCATTTGACCATCTTGAACAATCACTGACGTATTTAGCTGACGCTTAGCAAAACGAACATCTACTGCCCCGTTTGCCCCTAATACGTTCGATACTTCTTGTTCTATTTGCAGTTGAACCGAGTCACCTTCATTGATTTGCGGCACGACTTTTAGCTTAATACCCACTTCTTTACGTTCAACCGTTTGGAATGGATTATCGTTGCTTGAACCTGCTGTAGAACCGGTTAGAACGGGCACCTCTTCACCAACGATAAACGACGCTTCGCCGTTATCCATCACCGTGATACTTGGAGAAGACAGAATGTTTGAGTTTGAATCGGTCGCAACCGCACTGATTAAGGCAGTCCAGTCGCCCATAACCACACTCATTGCAGCACCATTAACGCCAGAAAGAGCAGATGCTAACGTTGAATAGTCACCCTTTTCTGTCGTGGTTTCATTACGTAGGAAATTATTATCCTTATCGTAAACCGCTTTAGTTGTTGTCGAGTCTTTTGCTTCTTCTAGACCCACCATCACACCGCCAATCGATGCACCGGTATTGCTGTACTGAATCATGGCACCCGTTTCTAGGTTGCCCCACTGCACACCTAGGTTAACGCCGTCACCTTCTGCCATTTCAACAATTAAGGCTTCAATCAAAACTTGAGCACGACGGATATCGAGTTGAGCGATCACGTCTTGCAGCGCGTTCATGATGTCTGGCTGTGCGGTAATCACCAACGAGTTAGTATCGCTGTGAGCGGAAATCATCACTTGGTTTCGCTGCGATGAACTGCCTTTAGTTGATGTTTGTTTCTCTGATTGCAGATTGTCAGACACGCCTTTCAGCACATCGACTAAGTCTTCCGCTTTTGCGTATTTAAGGTAGATAACTTGGTTGTTACCCTTAGTCGCCATTTCCACATCAAGCTGTTCAATCAACTTTCTTAAACGACTGCGTACTTTAGGGTCGCCTGAGATAAGAATTGCATTGGTACGCTCATCGGCAACTAATTTAGGCTGTAGGAAGGCAGGGGTGTTTTTAGCATCTGTGGTTTTACTTAGTGCATCGACTATACGCACCATCTCCGCGGCGGAAGCATTCTTTAGTTCAACGACCTCAATCTCTTTATCACCCGCTTGGTCTACACGCTTGATGATCTCTGCTAAACGGTTTACAACCGCCGCACGGCCGGTAATCAAGATGATATTTGCAGGATCGTAGTGCACCACGTTGCCCGCGCCCGCGTTGTCATTCAGTTGACGAAGCAGAGGAGATAGCTCACGAACCGAGACATTACGAACCGTCACAACACGTGTCACAACGCTGTCGCCTGTGATCGAATCACGGTCGCCAACAACTGGGATTGCCGAGGTTTTAGAATCTTTCGCTTTGATGATCTT
>NZ_JBFRSN010000765.1:0-10791 GCF_041473595.1 Vibrio sp. 10N.222.46.A1 | reverse complement strand
GTGCCTCAAGAAGGCACAGCGTTATGGTTAGAGTGCATTGCTGCAATTAACAACGGAGAGTTGTCTGCACAAGCAACAACGATTCTATCATTCTTGTCGCAACCCGAGATCGCCGCTCAAAACGCAATGGATTCATGGTTTGCAACTCCAAGCTCAAAAGCAAAAGCCTTAACAACGCAAGAGTACCAAAATGATCCGGAGCTTTTCCCTAGCAAAGAGGTTTTAGAACGCAGCTATCTGTATCAGCAACTCGAACCCAATAGCATTCAAATTCGTAACCGCATTGTCGACAGTTTGAGATAATTAATGCCAGTATTAAAGAAGCTCTACTTTGTGCTCATTCCTACTTTATTGTTCGTATTTGCAATAGGCGGAATGGTTACTTACAACTTAGCCTCCAACCATGCGAAACACATGTACTTAGACGAGGTGCAATCCGACGTAAACACAGCGCTAGTGGCCGCTGAGTACGAGCAACTTGGTTTATCTTTGCTTGTAAAAGATATTGGTTCATCGCTACAGTTCTTGCGATATATTCAAAACCCTAGTGACTACACAACCTTGTCCCTGCTGGAAAAAAGAGTGCTTCGCGTCTTAAACCAAAGTCACGTTAATCAGTTTGGTCAACGTAACATCTATATCGTTGACCCTAAGTTCCAGTTAACGCTATCTACGTTACGAGCAGACCCTTTCGAAGGGTTAAAAATCCCCGATAACATCTATGAAAAAATCTTCGATATCTATACCTCGTTAATCAATAAAAACGAGCTGTCTCATAAAGGCTTCTCATATATCTCTGTGAGTGGTGAACTTAGATACGCTTACGTTATTGCAATCGACCCTTACTTGCTCCCACAAGACAAACGCGCAAACGACAGCTTAAATCGATACATACTGATTGCAGATGGTCCATTAAAACAACTATCCAACTTACTAATAAAATACAACGATGATGACAATATGCAGCTTCTGATTGAGCCATCATCGAATACTGCACACATAGAGAATACGCAGTTTGTTATCAAATCGTTTGAACAAACCAAAGACAGAATCAAAGTTGAGATGAACAGCCGTCACTTCCTCGCTCAAGTTAATATTCGCGAAAAAAAATTCAATCAGGAAAAATCTATCATTGCTAAGCAGACCTTACTTGGCAGTTTGACGACACTATTCATTATTATGCTCATCGTACACATGGTGGTGCGCTACCAATTAGTACGTCCACTCAAAGAGCTACTACACGAGATATCGATTGGCGGACTTAAACTGAGGTATTTCAAACGTTCATCCGGGCACAGTGAAATTGATGGTTTGAAGAACGCTTACATTGATTCACTAACGGAATTGAAATTCGAAGCCGAATTCGATCAATTAACCAAATTAGCGAACCGACGCTCATTTATTCGACACCTCGATGTACGTATAAAAAGCTCAAGGAGCCCACACTGCTACTTGGTTTGCTGGGACATTATCGACTTTCGTAAAATCAATGATTTATACGGTGCAAAGGTGGGCGACAATGTACTCGTTAGTCTAGCCAAAACACTAAGAGAAACCCTGCAGAATCAACAATCCTCTTTCGGCTTTAGTTGCAGCGACTATTCAATCGCAAGGCTTGGAGGCAACCAATTCATTGCCATATTGGAAATGGGTGAACACCAATCAATAAACGAAGAAATTGAGAACATTAACAACACCCTAACGGGTACGACTTTCCTAGATTACTATGGGTTCAGGCTTTCAATTGCAACTGGTGTACTACCCGTCGATACTCCTAAGTTCGAGGAGATATGGCACCGATGTATTGATGAGATGTTGATTAATGCTAAGGATCACAGTGACGGAGATAGCCGGATTGTTTACGGCGAAGAACTACTTCATTCACTTGAAAGGCATGATGTTATCGAGAAAAGGCTATTAGAGTGCTGCGTGAGTGATAACTTTGAACTTCGCTTTATGCCTATTTTCAATGCTAAGACACTTCAGATTGACGGAGCAGAATGTCTGATTCGCTGCCCTGCTCTATTTGATATAAAGGCTGGGCCGGATGAGTTTATTCCAGCCGCTGAGAAAAGTAATTTAATATCCAAACTCGACATGTGGGTCATTAGTACCGCAATCAAAAGCTATAAAGAACTGTCGGAGATTCACCAATACAAAGGCACCTTGTCCATTAACATTTCGGCGATGGAGCTCTACAACCGTAACTTTGCCGATAATATTCGAAAGGTACTCGAACGTTATCAAGTTCCTCCGGGCAACATCATTATAGAAATTACCGAAACCAGTTACGTTAAAAGCAGCAAGCTTACCGTGCAGACCATTGAGAGCATCAGAAGCTTAGGTTTAAAAGTTTCCCTCGACGACTTCGGTACGGGTTACACGGCGTTTAACCAACTTCTTCACTACCCTGTCGATGAACTTAAAATAGATAAGAGCTTTATCGATAATATCGTCCACGACAAAGCTGACCGCAAGATGGTCGAGTCCATGGTTAACTTAGGGCACTCTTGTGACACCTTCGTTGTTGGCGAAGGTGTCGAATCTCTCGAACAGTATCATCACCTTCGAAAAGCCAACTGCGACCTAATACAGGGTTATTTTTTCAGCCAACCACTCACTTACATCGAGTTCATTGAATTTGTTCGCGACCACAATCCGCAAACTATTCTGGATCAGCAAGCCCTTTTAGAACCAGGTACTAACGAAAGGGTTGTGGCACTCAATCAGAAACAGTAGTCGTATTCCGAAAGCATGACTACTTAATAACCACGACCAAACCTTGTAGAAGCTTAGCCTTGCATCGAGGTCAACAGCTCCATCATGTCTTTAGAGCTTATGTTCTTCTTGTGCCTCACTACGGCGTCAATCATCAATTCTAAGTTACCTGCAGAGATGTAATCACTAAGCACATCGTTAAACTTGTCCTGAATTTCGTCACTCGCGTACAAATGATCAGGAATGAAGAATAAGAACTGGCTTCCACTGCTTCGGAATGAAATGGTGCTTTCAGGGATCTTGGTGGTCAAAGACTTAGCAGCCGAGCTCACCACAAGGTCCCCATATTCAAGGCCATATTTTTGATTAATCTCGGTAAGATTTCTGATTCGGACAAAATAGAGATCAAAGTTTTTGTCCTTCGAGTAGCTATTCTTAACAAATTTCATCAACGAAATTCGATTGCGAAATCCTGTAATAAAATCCGTAGAGTAGAGCTTTCTTTTAATAGAAAAATCCATATAAAAAATAATCCCAGTCAATAACAAGATGCCAACAAGAAAAACGCTACTGATCCGATGAACTGTCACTAAGTTATCAACCATAGAGGTGTTTTCTTCAATCACAGGGCTTTGTAATCGAAACTTGTCATTAATAAAATCGACGAGTGTGTGGTAGCAAATATCGACTTTTTTCTGCAGAGATTCCTTGGGCAACAACCCTTGACTGACCAGTTTAATTGAGGATTCCAAGCTCTTAAATTTATCAAATTCCGCACTAAAATAAGGTTTAAAGTTTGCTGACTTGATGAAATTGGAGGACTCAGTACTGTTAATTAATATGTCAAAACGGCTCCACGTAATATCGTACGCTAACCATAACTCATCATAATCAATAGTTTCAGAACGGCTTACCATCAAGAAATTGGCGTATTCTTTCACCAATTGAAAAACGAACCACGTTGCCTCATTTTGTCGGGTGGAAAAACTCTTATTGATATCGTTAATGCGGGTCACACTGTAGATATTAATGGTGAGTACCACTGCCGCTAAAGATAACACGACGACTTTAATTGCAGTCAATGACAACAGCTTTTTCATACTAAGTCCTTACAAATGAATATCGCGTATCTGCCAGATCATCTTGGCATGGAAGTCAGTGTTATCAATGTCTGGAGTCGAAGAAAGTGGATATATCAACCAGTACGGACCTTTTTCTCTGACTGACATAAATTGGCCATTTTGTTTAATCGCAATGATCGGCTGGTAGTCGTCAAAGTCTTCTTTGGGCACCGCTATTTTATAATCGTTTAGTGCAACAAAAGTTACCTGCGAGGCCATGGGTAAATCCATAGTTTCAAGCACCGTTTGTAAGGCCACACCACTATAAACCAATTCTCCATCCAGCCAAGGTAATGACGTGGTGATTTCTTTTTGAGGAAGCAATAACAGTTGTTCTCGACTGAATTGATGCTTTTGCCCTAAGTGATCGAATATTGTCAGTTCCGATGCTGCAAAAATAGAAAATGAACACAGTGAAAGGATAAACAGAAGTGCAGCTCTCATTTTAAACTCCATTTTAAAAGGTCACTAATTTGAGTCTAGTTCATATTAGTCATTTGACTTGCTTAGACATTGCCTATTTTCTCAATGATGCAGTTCGAACCTTTCTCAAATAATGTTTCATTCCTGTAACCAGGTGCGAACAACACCTTCTCCTTGTCTAAATAAGACTTTAATTAGCGTTCATACAAGTAATCCCTGCGTTTTAAAGGCAATGAGTAATCCAATCTTGCCACTGAATACGTACTGACTAACAAAATTGACAATAAATATGAGTCAGTAAGTAGCGAGAACGCTTATGCATGCATAACCTTTACACCAAGGTGAGTGTTTTCTGAGGGTCATCAAGCACTCGCTCTTTTCTTCAATAAGGGAATACGTAATGAGATTAAATAAGCAAAAGTTTAACCCCATAACCGCACTTTCCATTCTGCTAATGACGGCTGTCATGAATCCAGTTTACGCAGAATCCAACGACGAGCAGTTCGAGTTAGGAAAACAAAAAGCCAAGGTGTGTATGACCTGTCATGGCGTTGATGGTATCTCAACACAAGACCCTTACCCGAACCTTCGCGGTCAAAAGGTGGGATATCTCATTTCCTCGTTAAAAGACTATCAGACAAGGGAAAGAACCAGTGGTTTGGCAATTCTCATGCAGCAACAAGCCGACACACTTTCAGACCAAGACATCCGCGACATTTCCTATTTCTATTCGATGCTCGGCAACGATTCAAACTCACTCAACGAATCAAATTCAGTCAGCGAATAAAAGCTTTAGGCAAGGAGCCTTGTTATGGAACAAGTGACACCGCAATACAACATTAAGGTCGTTAAGTACTTCATCATCGCGTCTTTAGTGTGGGCAATCGTAGGTATGATCATCGGGGTGATTCTCGCCGCGCAATTGTATTGGCCAGTCTTAAACTTCGATTCTCAATATTTCCAGTTTGGTCGACTGCGCCCGCTACATACATCTGGGGTGATTTACGGGTTCGTCGTGAACATCTTGATGGGGACATCTTTGTACATTGCCCAGCGAACAGGCCATTGTGAGTTGTTCAATAAAAGCCTTTCATGGATGGTATTTTGGGGATGGCAATTTATTCTATTGCTTGCGATCATTTCCTTACCCGCAGGCCACACCAGCTCAAAAGAGTATGCGGAGCTTGAGTGGCCAATCGACTTGATGATTGTGTTGGTTTGGGTGCTGTATGCGGTGTTGTTCTTTGGCACCCTTGCTAAACGAAAGGTCAGCCATATCTTCGTGGCTAACTGGTTCTTTGCTGCTTTCATCATCGTCGTTGCAATGATTTTCATCGTGAACAACCTCGCGATGCCTGTGTTGGCGATGAAGTCCTACTCTGTGTTTGCAGGCGCTCAAGATGCGATTGTTCAATGGTGGTGGGGACATAATGCCGTCGGCTTCTTGCTGACCGCTGGTGTGATTGGTATGAATTACTATTTCATACCCAAAGCAGCGGACCGACCTATCTACTCGTACCGCTTGTCTGTGATCCATTTCTGGGGGTTGGTCGGCTTTTACACCTGGGCCGGAACGCACCACTTAGTCTACTCTTCCGTTCCCATCTGGATTCAGAACATCGGAATCGTGATGTCATTGATCCTGTGGCTCCCTTCTTGGGCCGGTGCGTTTAATAGCGCAATGACCCTCCTACAAAACAAAGAAAAGCTGAAGTCCGACTACATTCTTTTATTCTTTTTCTCAGCGATTCTTTACTACTGCTTGGCAACATTCGAAGGTCCGCTACTCGCTATTCGCTGGTTCAACATGGTGGCACACAACACCGAATGGATCATCGGGCACGTACATTCCGCGGCTCTCGGATGGGTTGGAATGTCAGGGATAGCGGTTTTT
The DNA here is from genome assembly GCF_041473595.1 of Vibrio sp. 10N.222.46.A1. Lineage (NCBI taxonomy): Bacteria > Pseudomonadati > Pseudomonadota > Gammaproteobacteria > Vibrionales > Vibrionaceae > Vibrio > Vibrio sp. 10N.222.46.A1. The sequence goes on along the minus strand of NZ_JBFRSN010000765.1, from coordinate 4,635 downwards.
TACTATTTCATTCCACGCTTATGGGGCCAAACCGAACTATGGTCACGACGACTGATTAAATGGCACTTTTGGCTCGCTCATGCTGGCGTCGCCATCTATGCGATAGCACTTTGGATCGCAGGCATCGGCGAGGGATATATGTGGCTCGCTCAAAATGAAAATGGCGAACTGATTTACAGTTTTGTAGAGGCTATGGACTTTAAAGCACCTTGGCTATTCATGCGTTTCTTTGGTGGCGCGCTGTTTGTACTTGGATTGTTCTTATTGGCTTTCAACTTGTACAAAACCGTTCGTATGCCAGTAGTACATAACGCTAAACACTCCGTTAATGAGGGGGCTTAAATGATGAGTAAAGACTTTACACATTCAATCGTCATTTTAATTTTGACCACTGTTGTCGTGGCCTCCTTCTCTCTGTTGGTCTGGGTAGTGCCAAGCATTGTCCGTGGCGATGATATTGCCAAAGGCAGCTTAGCGATGCCACTCACACCGATAGAGTTAGCAGGACGAGACATCTACATCAGTGAAGGCTGTCATGTGTGCCATACACAAATGGTTCGCCCTCTAGAGCCTGAAGTGAAACGTAATGGTCGTCCCAACAAAGAAGCAGACGACATCTACGAATTTCCTAACTTGTGGGGTTCTAAGCGCACGGGTCCGGACCTCACTAATTTAGGGAGAAAGTATTCTGACCAGTGGCATGCTATTCACTTAATTGACCCTCGAAAAGTCGTACCGACATCGATCATGCCCGCCTACCCTTGGTTATTTGAACAGACTCTGTCAGGCGACGACATAAGCGACAAAATGGAAACCCTCCGCATACTTGGCGTTCCTTATACTGACCAAGAAATAGGTGACGCCAGATTACAAGTAAGAGGAAAAACCAAAGGTGAAGCTCTGATCCGCTATCTACAAAGCCTTGGTAAAGATACGTCACAGGAGGTATCACAATGAGTGCATTTTGGAATCTATGGGCGGTAATTTTAACCTTAATCTTCTTCGTTCTTATGGTGTCTGTTGTCGTTAAATATTGGCGTAGCAATCACCAAGCCGATCAAGACCACACCCTTGGCACTTTTGATGGGATTGAAGAAAAAGATGCGCCACCGCCAAAACTACTCTTTGTTAGCTATGCTATTGCCTTTCTATTGTCTGCTGGCTATTTGGTGCTCTACCCCGGGCTTGGTGAATGGGAAGGGTTAGTCGATTGGAAGCAAAGTGACGACAAACTCAGCTCACCCAGCACAACGTTAAACGAGCAATTCTCTCAAACAACGGAAACCACCCTCGAAGGATTGTCTGGCATACCCGAAATAGTAAACAGCGGACAAATCTTGTTCCAAACTCACTGCGCGGCTTGTCACCGCGACAACGCTCAAGGTCAGAAACACTTCCCTAACCTTATTGACCAAGAATGGCTATATGGTGGTAGTGATGAAGCGATCATTCATTCGATCGCCAAAGGGCGAAATGGCGCGATGCCGGGTTGGAGCGAGATAATGCGCCCCGATGAAGTGGCTAAGGTTTCTTACTACTTAGCTTCGCTCAATCAACGCCATACCGATGTTCCAGAGGTGAAAGTCAAAGTCGGCAAAGAGCTGTTTGCAAAATACTGTTCATCTTGTCACGCCGATGGTTCTATCGCGAATCCGGCGATCGGCGTCCCTGATCTTTCCGACGATATTTGGCTGCATGGCGGCAGTATTGAAGAAATTCAGCACACTATCAACAAAGGCTTGAACAACCTGATGCCTGCGTTTGATAAACAGCTTACGGAAAACGAGATACTCGCACTGGGTGCTTACATTCGACATGCGGGCTCAGAGCAGCAGCAAAGACTCGCGAACCTAGAAGCTCAGTCTGTTGAACGTGGTGAATACCTCGCTTATGCCGGTGACTGTGTCGCGTGTCATAGTGCCGAAGGTGGCGAACCTTTTGCTGGCGGCCTGCCGTTTGTGACCCCTTTCGGCACCGTATATTCAACCAATATTACACCCCATACAACGGAAGGTATTGGTACTTACGATTTTGATAATTTCCGAGCCGCGTTAGTTGCAGGCAAAGGTAAGAATGGTTACCTGTACCCTGCAATGCCTTACACCTCTTATCAATACCTCACCGACCAAGACATGCTCGACTTGTGGGAATACATGCAGTCAATCACCGCGGTGCCTCGCCGCAATGACGACAACAGCATGATGTTTCCCTCGAATATACGTCTAGGTCTGCTCGGGTGGAACATTGTGTTCATGGATACCGACCCGATTGACTATCAAGTGCCTGAAGAACTTAAATCGGAAGTCGAAAACGTTGAGAAATGGCAACAAGGGAAATATTGGGTTGCTGGTCTTGGACACTGCTCTGAGTGCCATACCCCTCGAAACATTGCTCAAGCTCTGATACCCGAACGTATTTTCCAAGGTAACTTGATTGACGGTTGGAATGCGCCCGATATCACGGCCAACGAGCTGTATGTCGATGGTTGGGATGAAGCGACACTGACCGATTTCTTACACACGGGTCACTCAGACAAAGGGACTGCTTTTGCGGGCATGGCAGACGTAGTAAAAAACAGCCTAAGCTTGATGACGCGTGAAGATATCGAGTCGATGTCCTATTACCTACTCAGTGGTGACATCAACAACACCATCAGCAGTGACGCCGTTCCGTTGCAGCCCAAAGGGTTTGATGAAGACTCTTACGCGACTGACATTTACACCACTTATCGCCAGACATGTGGAGCCTGTCATGGTGACGATGGTAAGGGACGTGACCCTATCGCCCCTACTCTGTTGAATAACGGCATCATCATGCACAGCGATCCATTCAACACCATCGCAGTAACCGTGCGTGGCCTACAACCCACCTATCTCGACAAAGACAGAAACTTCATGCCAATGGCAAGCTTTGAAGATGTGCTGTCGGATCAAAGGTTGGCTGAGTTGATCACTTTCGTGCGATTGCACCTTGGAGATAGAGAGGAACCAGTAACGGCAGAGCACGTTCGAGAGGTAAGAGAAACTCTTGAAGCTGCAGGTTACGCTGGAGGGTTACACACCACACCTGAAATGTACGAAAGTCGAGATAAGAACATTAACATTCGCTAGGTTCTGTACGTATTCAATTTACTCGGTAAGCAGCAACAATACGTTACTTCTATCACAGCTTAATCAATTAAAAGGAGACCAGCGTGTCTCCTTTTCTTTGTTATCAAGCTGACACTCTCAACGATTGAGACGACAACATAATCACATCCTGCCAATTACACAGCTATAACCAACTGATTACACAATTAAGCAGAGCTGCACACAATGCGATCAATCTCGCAGAACAAATACAGTACCAGGTGCATAATACGCAAAATTTTATAAAGGTGCAGCAGAGGACAGATATGGATACAACTACACTCATCTACGATACATTGGAAGGTCTGTCGAGCGCAAAGCCACAGCAACACGCTCAAATCCGCCAAAATCTATATAACCAATTAGATTTATCATTTGAGAAGCAGTTGGCTTTGTATTCATCAGTTCTTGGTCCAGCAAGTGCTGGTAGATTGACCGATTTGGATAGCGCAGTGATGTCTGCACGCAAGATTGTTGGCTTAGAAAACAGCTAAACAATCTTCAACCGCTCTCAACTTTAACGCTGCCACTGTGCAGCGTTTTTTATGGATGCCATTTACGATAAGTACCGTTGGTTACGATAAATGCAGTTAGTTAAGATAAGTTCAATAAGGTCTGTTTTTCAAGTTACACGCATTCTCATTTGGTTAATCTTATGTTCCATTTTTAACAGGTGTGCAACCTCCACAATGGCGCTAATGTTAGTAGCACGTTAACCACACATCGGATTGAAGAATCATGAGAGTACTTATTGAATATACACAAACAGGCAAATACCGAGATCATGCGTGGGAAGCACTAACTATTCGTTCCAAGGGCGAAGTTCAAGCTGTGACTCCCTCTTATGCGGCTCAACTTATCGAACAGGACCGCGCCAGCTTATCGACTACTGAAAATCAAGATATCGTCATCCAACCATAATGAGTTTAGGAACTATCCCTCCCGGTTCTTAAACTCTCTGTTTTACTCGCTCTAGTAATCAATACGATACTGAGTAAAACAGAGTTTGATGACATAAAAAAAACGCTGCACGGATGCAGCGTTTTCTTGTTTCTAGCGTATCTTGTCTCTAACGTAGATAACCTACGCAGAGAGTTTGACTATTTTGGCAGGTTCTCTAACGCTTCGACCATCGTCATTAATTTATCTACAATTCGTTCACCATCGACTCTCAAGCCATTGTGTTCATACTCGTTAGTGATCCACGCTTTTGAGTTTGGAATGTTCGCTAGCGTTTCACGGCTGTAATCCAGCTCTACATACATGTCATCCGCGTAAACTGCGCATGCCATTGGAACCGTATTCTTACTCAGCTGCTCTGCGTTGTACAAAGTGCCCCAGTCCGAGTTCTCGGCCAACATGTTTGCCGCTTCGCGTAATGGTTTCAACGTTTCTAGTTGGTCGAACATCCATGGGTACACCATTTCTCCGGTAAACCAGAACTCGCAACCCGATTGGTAGTTAAAGTGTGGGTACTGCTCGCGTACTCGGTGTGCAGACCAGTTAG
>NZ_JBFRSN010000764.1:0-696 GCF_041473595.1 Vibrio sp. 10N.222.46.A1 | reverse complement strand
CTAGTAACGGGTGTATTTGGCCTTGCTCCTTTAGCGAAATTCGATAACCGCCCAGGTGTGACTTGGGGCCGTGTTCTACGTTGTTGGGGTATTGTTGGTCTTGGTAACCTTATCGGTTCTTTAATTGTTGCAGTGTTAGTGGCAATTTCACTTACAGGTAACTTCTCTTTAGATCCAAACGCAGTAGCACAAAAGTTCATTGCGGTTTCTACAGCTCGTAGCTTAGGTTTTGAAAACATGGGTATGGACGGATGGATCACGTGTTTCGTACGCGGTATCTTCTGTAACCTAATGGTATGTCTAGGCGTGATTGGTAACATGACAGCACGTACTGTGTCTGGTCGTGTAGCAATGATGTGGTTCCCAATCTTCATCTTCTTCGCACTAGTATTTGAGCACACAGTGGTAAACATGTTCCTATTCCCACTGGGTATGATTCTTGGCGCTGACTTCGGTATCGCGACATGGTTGAACTTCAACCTTATCCCAACAATCTTAGGTAACATCGTTGGTGGCCTACTGTTAACGTGTGTTCCTCTATACCTGACTCATGCTAAAACAGCTCCTTCTCTAGGCGCGAAGTAATACGGTAAACGTAAGTTAGTATGAGATTGAAAGCCCCAACAACGTGTTTGGGGCTTTTTTAGTTTGAAAGCTGTCAATGTATTCTCGGGCAGAAAACACCTTAGTTATCAT
>NZ_JBFRSN010000763.1:0-2470 GCF_041473595.1 Vibrio sp. 10N.222.46.A1 | reverse complement strand
GAGCCAGAGCCAGAGCCACAATTAACGACAAGTCATTATTCAAGCTACGCCGAAATACGCGCTGCAGAATTTGAAGTGCCGAATCTTGAGGATGTTCAGAAACTTCTGAGTCGTTTAGAAGCGACTAATGTTGTCGATGAGCTGAATCTAGATGAGTTGATGGATCGGAACACACAGCAAATTGCTCAGCAGGCAGACATGCAAATGTTTGACGCTGCAGTAGAGTCTGTTCAAGTGTCTGTAGATCCTGAAATTCAAGATTGGGATCTTCCAGAACCTGATTTATCAATTGCTGTAGAGCCACCTGTTGAATCGCAGCAAATTGAAGAGTTACAAGCTGAATCGCTGGAGACGGAGCAAGTAGAAGTTAAGGCTACTGAACCCGATCTTGAATCTCCTCAAATTGAGCCATTTACCGAACTTGAAACTCAAGCTGGTGGAGCCGGTCAGTTTACATCATGGGAAACGACGGCTAGAACTGAAGATTTTCAAGTGCTGTATTTTGATGTGAACGGTGTGACGTTTGCTGTGCCACTTGATGAGCTCGGGGGTATTCATCGCCTCGAAGAGTTAAGTCATATTATTGGCAAACCTGCTTGGTATTTGGGGTTGCAAACTAATCGAGATAGTAAGCTAGACGTGGTTGATACCGCCAAATGGGTGATGCCTGAAAAGCTATTATGTGATGATTATAAAGAAAATTATCAATATATAGTCATGCTTGGCGAAAGCTTGTGGGGGCTTGCGAGCACAGAGCTTAAAGGTACCGAGCTGCTTAATACAGATAAAGTACGCTGGCGAGAAACGGCAGGGAAACGGCCATGGCTCGCTGGTATGGTAAAAGAAAAAATGTGTGCTTTGATCCATGTTGAAGCATTAACCGCCATGCTAAATGCAGGGCTAGACGTAAAAGCATTGGGCTAGTACTACGATTGGTACAATATAAGCATCAAGTTAACAACAGTGGTCGGTAACGACGGCAAGAGGATTATCTATGTCTCATATGAGTGAAGTTGAAGTAAGAAAAGATCAAACAAATGATGAAGTACTTCAATGGGTGACATTTCAACTAGAAGAAGAAACTTACGGCATCAATGTAATGCAAGTACGTGAAGTATTGCGTTACAGCGAGATTGCTCCAGTACCGGGTGCTCCAGACTACGTTTTAGGTATTATCAACCTGCGTGGTAACGTTGTTACTGTTATTGACACTCGTTCTCGTTTTGGTTTGATGCAAGGTGAAATCACTGATAACACACGCATTATTGTTATTGAGTCTGAGCGTCAAGTTATTGGCATTTTAGTAGATAGCGTTGCTGAAGTTGTTTACCTGCGTTCTTCTGAAATCGACACGACACCAAGTGTTGGTACTGATGAAAGTGCTAAGTTCATCCAAGGTGTTAGTAACCGTGATGGCAAGCTTCTTATCTTAGTCGATCTGAACAAGCTGTTAAGTGAAGACGAATGGGATGAGATGGCTCACCTGTAATGTTTGAAGCGCTTCCTTTAAACCCTATTGCTCTGATAGTCGGAGTTGGGGTTTTTACGTTATTCATCGTGATTTTGATTAGCAAAGTAAAAAGTGCAATTCAAAAGCAGATCGATACGTCACGCCTGCAAGTTCGTAACTTGGATAAAGAGCTTCAAAAATCGAGTAAGCAATTACTTGAAGTTCGCTCTGTTGTGGTTGGCCTTGGTCAGAAAGTGACGGAACAGCAAGATCTGATAAAACACTTGAATGAACGTATTGTTGAGTTGGAACATGCGGACACCGATGGGCGTTTGTATACACGTGCAACTAAAATGGTTCAGCTTGGGGCTGGGATAAACGAACTGATCGAAGAGTGTGAATTACCTAAGGCAGAAGCTGAGCTGATGATGTCTCTGCAGAATAAGCTCGCAGGTAAGGAAAAAATCCCTTCGTTAAGAAGTAATCCTTCATCGTATGATGAACAACCTGCATCCTCTCGTGATCGCAGAGACCCGACTCGACGTCGTTAAATTTAGCGCTTACTGCGTAATGAGCAATTGATGTTCATCACGCACACCTCTTAAAAGAAGCTTCGGCTTCTTTTTTTGTGCCTGTTATACCTATATAGAACGATGTTTATAAGTATTTGTATCTAATGCAATATCTTGTTTGTTGATGAAAATGTGTAAATTGTGATGCGGTGGTAACAGTTTCTTACGGAGTTTGTCCTTTCGAAAACGCCTAGTCCTGTTTTGTCACCTTATTGGTGTGCTACTATAGCCCCCTCATTACTCGACTAAATTTACCTATGCTAGAAGTCTCAAATTTAACTGCTATTCGTGACGACAGGGTTCTGTTTGAATCGTTGTCTTTTCAATTGAAACCCGGTGAACTGGTTCAAGTTGAAGGTCGTAACGGTACTGGGAAAACGACACTCCTTAGGATTATCACCGGGCTAGGCGACCGCGATGACGGCACTATCTCTTGGGATGGCGAATC
>NZ_JBFRSN010000762.1:0-1392 GCF_041473595.1 Vibrio sp. 10N.222.46.A1 | reverse complement strand
GATAATTTAGCCTCTTAGCGAAAACAAAGACTAATTGGAAAGCGCCCCCAAGATGCCCCTGTATTTTCAATTCTTCACCACACACCACGCTAAATCGAAAACGATTTAAATGGTTGTCTGCTTTAAACATAAAGACAATACAATCAATAACTTATGATATAAATAGAAGAGTGAATATTTTGGGGGGGAAATTTTCAAAATTTCAACTAATTAGCCGCTGAAATCCAATGTAGATTTACATCATAAATGCATCAATTGTACTTAATCCCTTTTCGAGAAAGGTCTGAGAGCTTGTTTAAAGTGGAAGTGATGTACTAGTGATTTATTAGCAATTAACTCGATGTTTTTAATGATAAATAGTGAGCTTTTTTGCAAGCATGTGATTTAATTGTAATGTAGGTAAAGTGTTGTTTAGAGGGAAATCTAAGAAAGGATGGTGGGATTATGGCGAAAGCTTTTTCTGTACAGAGTTACATTCGGGGTGAATTGGAGCAAGATTTTAAGGTGTTCAGAGACAGAGAAAAGTTAGGTGATGCGGAAGCCGTCAGGCAACTTCTCACGCTGGCATTGAGGATCAAACTGAACGATAAGGAAGATGAGCGGCCGTCTAACCGCGAGTTGATGGAAGAGATGTATCGACGGATCAGGATGATCCAAGGGACGGGTAATTTAACCCACACACAAAGTTTTGATGGTGTCGCGTTCCATGAAAATAAAAAAGATGCAGTAGAAATGCGTAATTTGGTTTCCGCTGATGTGGATAAAAAAGTGGATGCTTATCTTGCAGGCGAAAAAAAAGGGTAGCAGCAGCTACCCTCTTATTATCGCTCTAACTCTCTGTCGATTTCTCTGTCTTCCCAATGTCTCTCTTTCTCTGATTGATTAAATTCCATCTCTTGTTGAGGTGAATATTCTTTTGGCTCAAAGTGGTCGAATGATTGGCTGTCGAGTTCTGTTTTCTCATTATAGTTGAAGGTGTCTAATTCCCTCTCCTGATGAGACGTGTGCGGCTCACTTAATTCAAGGTTATGTGCACTGTTATCTCGCTCTAGTTTATCAATGCACGATTTGATGTCCTCTTTAAGGTTATCATTTGACATGAATTGGATGTCTCGGCCATTAAAGTTCTCGACGATTTTTTCAATGTTGTTCGGGTTTAAATCGTGATTGCCATGATTTAATACAATAATGATGTTCTGTCTTAGTTCATCGGTAGAGATGTTTTGAATGTCGTTCTTATGATTGAGGTTAATAATATCAATCTGTCCTTGGGTTTGGTCTCGAATTAGAAACGATTGTTCAATCGATGTGCTGATGATGGTGGTGTTTAAATTCTCCCCTTGATGGAATCTTGTTAATTGTTTGGATTTCGTCCCTAGGGTTCTTGGGTTA
>NZ_JBFRSN010000761.1:0-1397 GCF_041473595.1 Vibrio sp. 10N.222.46.A1 | reverse complement strand
GTCAAAGGCTCTAATGTTTTAAGTGCCAGCAAATCGTCAATACCTTGCACCATATCGGCCCATGGCAAGCGGAAACTGTTTCGTTCATCGTCATCATACAAACTCGCGAAACCAACACCAGAATATAGGTTTCTCATCAAACGATATTGCTGTTCAATATACGCTTGGCTAGTCATCACTCGCTCTGGCGGGAAAGCTTCCATCAAGTCGGCCCATGTGCGATCGAGTTGCTTAACCGAAAACCATTCGATACCACGTGCCATTTGTTCACGTGCTTTTTCGTCTAAGAATGGTTGCCAGCCACGAGACAAGATCCAGCGACTCAGATCTAGCAACAAACCAGTGTAACGAGCAGAGCTCAACAAGGTAAGCAGTTCTTCGCGATCGGGAAGTTGCTCTTGCATCTCTTTAAGTTCAGCGACCAAAAACTTACGCGCATCCAATTTACGCAGTACGTGGCCTTTATCTTCGAGCAAATCTTCGAAGTGGTCATAGCTTTTTAGCCAGTCGAGTTCTTGCTCAAGCCACTTAAGCTCTTGGCGTAAAATGGCACTCGCGCGTCTTGGGACAATGCCACCATAGATGGTGAAGGTTTGACGAATAAAACTCAGCGAGTGACTGATCTCATGTAACGCTTCAATGGATTGGCGCTCGGTGAAGATCTGCTCATGATAATGCCAATGAGCGAGAGCATGCTCTAAAGATTGAATGAAACACGATTCAACAGTATCACTTTTAGCAGTATCAACTAAGGTCAAAGGAGTGACTTCATCTCCTTGATAACCTTGAGCAAGGCGGTAACCCTTAGCGGCTTTGCTTAGATTACCTAAACGCATGCCACCTTGTTCACAGAATTGACGAGACAGTGTAAACAGAGCATCTGTTTGACCGGACTTAAGTTCCAATTCGACTTCACAAATCGGTTCTTGCAGTTCGCCTGATTCAACAAAACCTTGATCGAATGCGACCTCGACTTGACTGCCATCAGGCATACCAATCAACCACTGCTCACGTGTGAAGTTGGTAGAAAATAGAGGAGTCAACTCAGCTTCCAGCGTTTCGATGTCTTTGCCCGCTGGCCAGATGTCCTCTGGATGTAGGGCTAGCTTAGGTTCATTGCTGTCATGTTCTGCATTGTATTCAGGCCTTTGATGCAGGCCTGCAACCACACGACCAGCCGTCTTTACGGTCTGTACAAATACGTCATCAAAGCGTCGAATGCGCAAGCCAGTATCGTGCTTACGTAACCAGTTATCGGGGGTGTCAAAGTAGATGTTACCTAGCTCACGACAACTGTGCTGAAGTACTTTAGTTTCAGCAATTTTATTGCGTAAAGTCTCTGAAAAATCAGGAGAAACAAAAAACTTCAGTTCTATCTCGGTTTCCATAGTTATACC
>NZ_JBFRSN010000760.1:0-3452 GCF_041473595.1 Vibrio sp. 10N.222.46.A1 | reverse complement strand
GCATGATTTGCTCGCCGGTGTCATAGGCTTTAGCAGGCAATGAGCTTTGGTTGCCGACATGAAGTTCTCGATACACATCGTCTTCGATCATCGGGATCTTATGGTCATTCACTAACTCGGCGAGTCGCTGCTTGTTGTTATCACTCATCGAATAGCCAACAGGGTTTTGCGATTCTGTCATGAACCAACATGCTTTGATGTCCATTGAAGCGAACACCGACTCCAATACATCTAAATCGATACCGGTTTCAGGATCGGTCGGGATCTCAACAGCGGTAAGATTAAGCCTTTCAATGGTCTGTAACACACCGTAAAACGCAGGGTACTCTATCGCGACTAAGTCACCCGGTTCGGTACAGGATTGCAGGCATAAGTTAAGTGCTTCCATTGCCCCAGATGTGATCACAATATCGTCGGGCAATACATCTAGCCCACCAGCTTGATAGCGCTGAGCGATTTGCCTGCGTAATGTTTCACTGCCCGGTGGCAGATTATTGATCACACTAGCACCTGTCATCTTCCTTCCCGCACTGGCGAGGTTTCGAGTCAAGCTAGGCAAAGGGAAAAGGTCAGGATCTGGGAATGCTGATCCAAAAGGAATAACCCCCTCTGCCGAACTCGATTTCAAAAAGTCGAATAAGCGATCATTAATGGCTTTCTTTTTGTGTACTAACGGCAGTTCATAATCAACGCCGTCCACACGTGGTGCAACAAAGTAGCCCGACTGAGGCTTAGCGATGATCCACCCTTCGCTTTCTAACAATTGGTAGGCTTGTAAGACAGTACTATTGCTGACGCTGTAATTGCGACAACTCATGCGGACGGAAGGGATCTTTTCTCCTGAACGCCACGTGTTGTTCGCTATCTGAGTTCGAATATCCTTTGCAAGCTCTTCATAACGCGCCATCTAATTGTACTACCTAGAGAAATTCTAATAAGCCTGAGATTTTATCACTAACGTTAACAACTATTGCTGCTATCCATATGATTGAGCCTAATTTCTATAATAGTGTGAATTGGTTCACAGATAACTTTGTATGCTTTGCTAAGTTTGTAACCAAGGCGAGAGCCAAGTTCGTTCTACGCCTCTATAATTTGATGTAATCCAAAAAACATGCGAGATAAAAATGAAAAAAATAGAAGCAGACCAGTTAAGTTATAAAGGAGAGTCAAACGGTGTTCATAGTTGGACAACACCGAGTGGCCAGCCATATTACTGGCACCCAGACTGGCTCCATATCGCTGAAGATGCAACAGGCTCACATCCAAAGCAGGAGATCGACGTCGATCAAGACCAAGCACCAACTGAGAAACACGCGGTGTCTGCTATTCTGAAACACCTAAACCAATGGGCATCAGACAAACTAGCATCTCACCCAGACATTGAAACCAACTCAATTGAATCTGAAATCAATCTGAAAAAGTAATTTGATTAGAGGTAAGTAGTCGTCAATCACTCTCGACTTTACTCAAATATATCGACTGAATAGTCTCGTATTTCAACCGGGACTATTCAAGTGTCTTCATAAAAACTGCCGTAATAACACCCATCTAGCTAACAATTATCTAACACAAACCAATTTTTTGTATCATTCAACAAAAGCTATCGATAGAATCCCCGACCTTATTCACACTCGCTATACTAGCCATACATACCTACCAACCTCGTGAATTAATACACAAAATACGTATTCGTAAACTTAGGAATAGTTGCGAGACCTTAAGATGAAAATGAACAAAGGCTTATCGATGGATACTTCAAATTACAATCAATCGCTAACGACTCAATTATACGTCATCGCTGGCGTGCTATTTGGCACCTACGGCAGTCGGGTATGCCCGATGCTCGAAAGCTTAACGACGTTAGAAATTTTCACCCAAGTCAGTAGTGTCTTTATCTTATTGTGGCTAGCGCGTCATTATTTGCTATCGCAGCACACCTTAGTCAAACAAGGTCGATTTGCACAACTCGATACTATGTTGTTCTTTGCCGCGAGTATTCCTTTCGCGCTCTACTACAACCTAAGCTACGACTTCACGATAGACAGTAACTTGAAAGTGCTGTTCGGCATGAGCCTATTTGGTTTCTTTACCGGTACCATTCTTCAACTGAAAGCGAAGCTTAGCCAAATAGATGAAATGGAGATGACTGGGCAATTTGACTTCCACCTGATAGGTGAAAGAAGTTCACTGGTTAAACAAATGATTGGTTTGGTCATCGTGCTTCTGGTAACACTGACCACCATGCTGACTATGGTGGCCGTCAAAGACATCTTCTGGCTAGAACACAACCCCGGCCGTTTGCTAGATGGTACGGGCAAGATCAGCGTGATCAAAGAGTTCATTTATTTGGCGGTTGTACTAGGTGGATACGCGATAACCATCATGACTCTATGGAGCCAGCTGATTAGACGTATTCTTCTAAGCCAAGAGCACGCATTAAGTAAAGTAACTAATGGTGAGCCAGGCGTTCGCTTACCTATATTTAGCTACAACGAGCTTGGGTCAATAGCATCTATGACCAATACCATGCTTGATAGCCTCGAAAACGCTCAAGACGAAGTAAAAACCACACGTGACGTCGCGATTGTTAGCTTATCTGCACTAGCTGAATCTCGAGACAATGAAACTGGCGCCCATATTTTACGAACTCAAGAATACGTAAAGGTACTCGCACTGGAGCTCAGCAAATCTGAAGCTCACGCGACCTTATTAACACCCAACTATATCGAGCTGCTTTATAAATCTGCCCCACTGCATGATGTAGGTAAGGTTGGAGTACCTGACAGTGTGCTGCTAAAACCGGGCAAACTGACGGATGAAGAGTTTGAGATAATGAAAGGTCACCCTGCTATTGGCGCCGAAGCGTTATCTATTGCAGAAAAGCAATTGGGAAGCAGTTCTTTCTTAAGAGTCGCGAAAGAGATTTCTCTCACTCACCACGAGAAATGGAATGGCAGCGGTTATCCAAATCAGTTGTCTGGTGAAGAGATCCCATTATCCGGTCGCTTAATGGCATTGGCCGATGTTTATGACGCATTAATATCGAAGCGAGTCTACAAGCCAGCCTTTACTCATGAGCAAGCGAAACAGATTATCTTGGAGGGCAATGGGACCCATTTTGACCCGCAAGTTGTCCAAGCTTTTCTGGCCGTCGAACAAGAGTTCGTTTCAATTGCCGCGACCTACAAGGATGGAAAAAACATGCAAAGTGAACTTGAACGAGAAAGCTTTGTTGCTCAACCTGATTAGTCTTTTCGAAAACCACTAACTATACAGGCTCCGACTATACAGGTTACAGTAAGTTATGGGGTGTTATACAGGCTACAATAGTTATATAGGTTAGGCCGCAGAGTGATTTTTTGAGTCAGCTTCATTCGAGTATTAAGTTAAACGAAACAGGAAGAGTGACTGAATAAGATTCTATAAAAAAACCAGCATATATATGCTGG
>NZ_JBFRSN010000759.1:0-694 GCF_041473595.1 Vibrio sp. 10N.222.46.A1 | reverse complement strand
ATCGAAGGGGTAAGCCCAAAATATGTAAAACATGAATAGCGAAACTAGAATGGGCAGCAATACGTTTTGTAGAACGCCATAAACTAAAGTAAATATAAAGTTTCCCCAACCGAGTAATCTAGGGGTTAGACCTTCATTGTGTTTCCTTAAAAACAGAAATAATAAGTCTCCATCCCATCTTAGCCTTTGTTGTACCAACCCTTTCAGTGTATTGGGTACATCAGTATGGCCCACAGCTTTGGGTGTAAAAGCGAGTTTATTGTTTGGATGTCTTTTCTTGTACTGTTTGAGCCTCATCGTTAAGTCGAGATCTTCAGCAGTATGGGTATCCCACCCTCCAACTTGCTTCAGAGTGTTCTTTCGAAAGGCACCAAATGCTCCTGATATATTATTGAGAACACCCCAGTTGGATAGCCCCGTCTTACCAGCTTGCATTGATAACATATATTCAAGAGACTGCATTCGCGTAAGCAAATTTTCTTGCCAGTTTCTAACGCGTAAAGCACCTCCAGAAGCAATCACATTCTTATCAGTAAATTGCTTCATCATTTGTAACGCCATGTCGTTATCAAAAGAAGTATCACCATCAACATTAATAACAAAATCGCCGGTAGCGTTATCTAAACCAGCATTTAACGTTGATACGCGACCTCCTCTTTGCCACTTAGGAATGACACGAACATCTCTGTTTCTT
>NZ_JBFRSN010000758.1:0-565 GCF_041473595.1 Vibrio sp. 10N.222.46.A1 | reverse complement strand
GATCGATAAAAATTACACCCGCATGATTCAAGATGATATCGCTCGCACTTACGAAATCTGCTTTGATGGTGCAACCAAGTCTTCATCACTGAAACAAGGTTACTTCTGGAAAGAGCCTACCAAGGAGGCTGTATAATGCTACCTAATCGCATGAACTTGACCCGCACTACAGAAGAACAGCTGAAGAAGCTAAAAGGCTATACAGGGGTTACTCCAAACGTATCTGCGCGTATTGCTTTTTTTCGCTCTGTAGAGAGTGATTTTAGGTACAACTTCATCGAAGCGAAACTCGATGGCTCATTAGTATTGGATAAGTTTACGTGGCTAGGTGAAACTAGTGATGTGACTGAGTTAGTTTTAAAGATGTACTACCCAGAATTAGAAGCCAAGCAATACCAACAAGCTTGGGCTGCTCATGTTGAGGATGGAATTGCTTCACTGAGAAATCACAAATCTATAGAAGTGCTTGCAAGTAAATTATAGCCAGATACCAAAATTCAAACAATGGTACATATGACCATTGTTTGAATTCCAACCTAAAAATGGAATTGCTTCACTATTAAGC
>NZ_JBFRSN010000757.1:0-5537 GCF_041473595.1 Vibrio sp. 10N.222.46.A1 | reverse complement strand
CAATAGTGCGTTAACGCATCTAGCAGAGCAGGAAATCTCTGAGGTTGGTTTCATTGGCGTTGATCCTAGCGACAAATCAACCGGTGAACTGCGTCTTAAGGCCTATCTAGATTGGTGTGAAAGCGCTGGAGTGATTGCCAACTATCGTACTGGTCAACTTCATCATGAAAGTGCTTATCAGCTGGTGGATGAGGTACTGACTCCTACAACTCAAGCGATTGTGTGTGCCAGTGACACATTGGCTCTTGGTGTAATCAAACGTCTGCAAGAACTACAACGTGAAGATGTGGTGGTGACCGGTGTTGGTGGCAATGATCTTCTCTCTTTCTTGTTCCCGCGAGTATTTAGTATTGATCCTGGGTATCAATCTGCGGGTAAGTTGGCCGCTAATTTATTGATCTCTCAGCTTTTAGGTAATGCAGAGATCTCTCATCACACTCAATCACCTATTCTATAATCCACTCAATCAAGCGAAATTGAACCGCTTAGATTAAAATTAGAGTGTGATCTCTTTCAATTAATGGGACTGTTCCCATTTTAATTTATCATTCATGTGGGCATTATAATAATCGTGATTGGGAATGTTCCCATAAGTCTAAATCCGAGTGGTTATCGCTGCATGGTTTAGATGAGTAATTGAATGAAACCAGGGTGGGGTAGTATGAGTAAGATAGCGAAGCAAGACGTTGCGCGTCTTATCGAGTTAGTCGGTGGCAAAGAGAATATTGCGAGTGTCAGCCATTGTCTGACTCGACTGCGTTTTGTATTGAATGATACGGAACAAGCGAACAAAGCAGAATTGGAGAAGCTTAAGCTGGTAAAAGGCTGCTTTACTAACGCAGGTCAATTTCAAGTGGTTATTGGCACCGAGGTTGATGAGGTGTACGCCCTTCTTATTGAGCAAACCGGTAAAGATGCATCATCAAAAGATGAGGCGAAACTAGCGGCTCGCCAGAACATGAACTTCCTTGAGCGTGGTATCTCCCATTTAGCCGAAATTTTCGTACCACTGCTACCTGCCATTATTACGGGTGGTTTGATTCTTGGTTTCCGTAATGTGATTGGCGACATTCGCATGTTCGACGGCAAAACCTTGGTTGAGATAAGCCAATTCTGGGCTACCGTTCATTCTTTCTTGTGGTTGATTGGCGAAGCGATCTTCTTCTTCCTACCGGTTGGTGTGTGTTGGGCAACGGTTAAGAAACTCGGCGGAACCCCTATTTTGGGTATCACGCTCGGTGTGACCTTGGTTTCCCCACAATTGATGAACGCTTACATGATAGGTAAATCGGTACCTGAGGTGTGGGACTTTGGTTTGTTCGTGATTGAGAAAGTCGGTTATCAAGCTCAGGTGATCCCTGCGATGTTAGCGGGCGTGGCTCTGGCTTTCATTGAGACCAACCTTAAGCGCATTGTACCCTCTTATCTGTACCTAGTTGTCGTGCCATTTGTCTCGATCATCTTGTCTGTGATTCTGGCTCACGCCTTTATTGGCCCATTCGGTCGTATGTTGGGTGATGGTGTGGCATTCACTGCCAAAGTGGCAATGACAGGTGACTTCGCGGTTCTTGGTTCAGTGGTCTTTGGCTTCCTATACGCACCTTTGGTTATTACGGGTATTCACCACACAACCAACGCTGTGGACTTACAACTGATGCAAGACTTAGGTGGCACACCAATCTGGCCTTTGATTGCGCTATCAAACATTGCACAAGCTTCAGCGGTTGTCGGCATCATCATTTTGAGTAAGCGCGAAGGCGAACGAGACATCTCGGTACCTGCGGCAATCTCTGCGTACTTAGGTGTGACGGAACCAGCGATGTACGGCATCAACCTTAAATACAAATTCCCAATGCTGAGCGCAATGATCGGCAGTGCCGCAGCGGCTGCAATCTGTGGTAGTGCAGGTGTGATGGCGAATGGTATCGGTGTTGGTGGCTTGCCGGGCATCTTATCGATTCAACCTCAATATTGGTCGATTTACTTAGTCGCGATGCTGGTGGCGGTTGTACTGCCGATAACGCTGACATTGTTCTTCTATAAACGAGCACAGATGAAAGGCGAGCTAGAAACCGCCAACGCGTAATGCATTTAACAAGCGATGATTCAATTGAGTCATCGCTTTTCTCTTAGTTATAGCTTTTTCTCTCAGTTATAACGGCTATTCGACCATGATTTGCATGGTGATTTTTATTTTATATTTTCTGGTAAGTGAGTGTTAGAGATGGCGATGACTGAACATGATGAAAGCTGGTGGAAAACCGCGACCATCTATCAAATCTACCCAAAGAGCTTCTGCGACAGTGGCAGTAAGGGTACTGGCGATATCAAAGGGATCATTTCGAAACTGGATTACCTCAAACATTTGAGTGTAGATGCGATTTGGCTAACCCCAGTTTACGCGTCACCCATGATCGACAATGGTTACGATATCTCAGACTACTACGCGATTAACCCTCAATTCGGCACTATGGAAGACTTCGACTTATTATTGTCTGAAGCGCACCAACGTGGCATTCGCATCGTGATGGATATTGTGGTCAACCATACTTCAACAGAGCATGCATGGTTTCAGTCTGCACTGGGTGACAAAAACAGCCCATACCGTGATTATTACATCTGGAAAGACCCAGTAAACGGTCAAGCACCAACCAACTGGCAGTCTAAGTTCGGTGGTAATGCATGGGAAATGGATGAAGCCACTGGTCAGTATTTCTTACATCTATTTGCGAAAGAACAGGCCGACCTCAACTGGGAGACCCCGGTTGTACGCGAAGAAGTAAAAGACGTTATCAGCTTCTGGGCAGAGAAGGGCGTCGATGGTTTCCGCCTTGATGTCATTAATCTGATTTCAAAGCAGCAAGATTTCTCTAATGATGATATTGGTGATGGTCGTCGTTTCTATACCGATGGCCCACGTGTGCACGAATATCTAAAAGAGATCAGCGAAGCGGTATTCCAGAAATATGGTAGCGTGACCGTAGGTGAGATGTCTTCAACCACGTTGGAGCATTGTCAGCAGTATTCAAACGTTGATAACAGCGAGCTATCGATGGTGTTTAACTTCCACCACCTTAAGGTCGATTACTCCAATGGTGAGAAATGGACCAACGCTCCCTTCGATTTCTTACAGCTCAAGTCGATCTTTAACCACTGGCAAACTGGCTTGAACGGAAAAGGTTGGGGCGCACTATTCTGGTGTAACCACGACCAACCAAGAGTCGTGAGCCGCTTAGGTAACGATCAACAATATCGTGTTGAATCGGCTAAAATGTTGGCTGCTTCTGTGCATATGATGCAAGGCACACCTTATATCTATCAAGGTGAAGAGATTGGCATGACTAACCCGGGTTACACCGAGATCAGCCAGTATCGTGATGTAGAGAGTACCAATATGTACGATATCATGGTTAACCGTGACAGTGTTACTCATGAAGATATGATGGCGATTTTAGCGCAGAAATCTCGTGATAACTCTCGTACACCAATGCAATGGAACAGTGAGCCTTACGCTGGCTTTTCGCTATCACAGCCATGGTTAGATGTTTCGAATAACTACACTGAGATCAATGCTGAGCAAGCGCTTGAAGATAAAGACTCGGTCTTCTATTTCTATAAGAGTTTGATTGAATTGCGTAAAGAAGTGCCGGTGATTACTCATGGTAGCTATCAAGACCTACTGCCTGAGCATCCATCCATTTTTGCGTATGTTCGTGAGAGTGAAGAACAAACTCTGCTGTGCATTAACAACTACTATGGTAAAGAGGCTGAATGCGTTTTACCTGAACGTTTTGAGATGGCGAAGGCTAAGAGCTTGTTGTCTAATTATCAAGTGAGCGAGAGTTTAGTGGCGTCTCATCATCAAGTTTTGCGACCTTACGAGACTCGCATTCTCTTGATCGAAGGTTAGCCTTGTTTTTATTTCAATCGGCTTGATTCTTATTCCCCTTAAAGGATTCGGCTGTTAAAAGGCTTTGGAGTGCTCCCCAAAGCCTTTTTTATTGTTTGCGGTTTCGCGGTCAAGTTTAGGTTTAGTGAATCTAAGTCAAGGCTAGCTAATTGAGGTCAGTATCGCTGCTGATTCTTCAATAGTAGATTGCTCTACAGACATCAATTCAATATGTTCAATTAAGCCGATACTTGGGTTGAACCAGCGCTCTGATGATGTGCCAAATTCTGCGGAATCCATGCCTTCACAGTTGATGTTGTAGGTGTTTTTCTCTGTTAGGTTCGCAGCTTCGATTAATTTATCAGAGATCTTGAAACTCTTACGTACACCTGTTTCTTCAATCTGTTGTTGCCATGTGACTCGGCACGAGGCGTCAGTTGGAAGGCTTGCTACCCACGAGTGATCTTCAAAGTCATTCAGCATGTTAGCGACTGCTTCGCCATCTAACGTGACTTGTAACGAAACGGTTTCCTCACTGATATCAATGATCGGGTTGCTCTCTTTTACGTCTGTTCCTTTCAAACGGAACATTGGGCTGCTGTACATCATTCTTGTGATGTATTGGCTACCAATGAAGTAAGCGTTGGTGATTTCGTGTAACCCACGGTCGGGGCCTGCAAAATAAATGCTGCCGTCTTCTTGTGTACCTTCAGCATTCGTCATGATGTCTTCAGAAACATAAAATTCGGTGATGCCGTAATTGATTAGGTCGTTGATAACTTGAACTACCGCTTCATTACCTGTCTCTTCTTTTAAACCAGCAATGATGAGTTCACCGCTTACAGGTGTGAAGCTCATTATCATCACGCCTTCAGTCTGACCATCTTTGGTAAATGAGTAGCCTAATGTTGTTTCTGATTTAGGGGCAAATGCAGAGCTCTCAATAGGGTAATCAACCTGATTGTTTGGACCTTTGTTACCATCTGTTGAACCAGAAGAAGAGCCGCCTCCGCCGCCACAACCATAGAGAGCAAAGAGAGAGGTTGCTAGCAGCGTCATTGTTTTTTTCATGTTGAACATTCCTAAAGTTGGAAGCCCTTGGTGGGCCCGATGTTTTTAGGAATGCTATTGTTTGAGGAGTGAATAGGGCAAAAAACGAAGTCACATAAGATCTTAATTTATATTTAAGTTATTTATCTGAAAGGTTTTTTTGTTTTCCTTTGAGAATTGTTGCCCGACTGCGGTGCAGTAGTTAAGCATTAAGTTTTCCCACTGCTTTATGATCAGAGGCTCTTTAACGCTTAGCTTTAAGCTCTTCCAAGGTTGTAGGCAGGTCGATTTTGATTCAGGTTTGGATAGTCGAGCGAATAGATCTTCGGATGGAACCACTCTTAATAACGCAACCAGAGACTCCATGTAGTTCAGGCGGAACTTCTCCATGTTGTCTTGCTTATAAGCAATGTGAGAAACCATCATATAAACCAACGCATTTTCGATCGTAGAGTTGCCTGAGGTATTGGTCAGAAGCTCTTTTGCGGTTTGCAGGTCTCTTAGTTTGAAATGAATGATACCAAGCCACAGCTTCAGTTCGTCTGGTAGTCGGTTAAAACGAGTTTGAACAAGGTTAGTGAACGCGACGAGCTTCTTC
>NZ_JBFRSN010000756.1:0-421 GCF_041473595.1 Vibrio sp. 10N.222.46.A1 | reverse complement strand
AGATCAAACTGACCATCCTCAAAGCTATTGTTGTTGAAACAAGACTTTATATGAGTACATACACCAATGAAGTCTGATGCTGTTTCTCTAAATTCTTTTAACCATTCATAACGTAGCTCTGAAAGCTTAGACTTGTTCTGAGACTCTTGATTTTTACGAGTAATATAAGGGGGTAAAATAAAATGCGCACCAATGGTTTCATACTTTAGTACCGTAAATGGTGCGTTTGTTAAAGGAAGGGACTAGCGTTTCAAATCGATATAGATTTGCTCTACTTTGGTACGAGCCCAATCTGTTTTACGCAAAAATTTTAAACTTGATTTAATGCTTGGATCTTTTTTGAAGCAGTTGATATTTACCATGTAACTCAACTCTTCCCAACCGTAATGTTCAACCAATTCAGTCAGCAGCTTCTGTAGAG